>JBKJPI010000479.1:0-4947 GCA_046595235.1 Burkholderiales bacterium
GTGCGGCCCGAGATACGCCTCGACTTCCACGATCTCGCAGCGCATTCGGCAAAGGGGCTGACGCCGCCCACGAAGACGATGTTCGGCCCGCCGGGGCACGCCTACGTTTATCTCATCTATGGGATGTACCACTGCATGAATGTCGTCACGCAAGCAGAGGGCACAGCTTCGGCGGTGCTCTTGCGCGGGCTCGAGCCGGTTCGCAATGTGGAGGCACGAACGCAGGGACCCGGTCTCCTGTGCAGGGCCCTGCACATCGATAAACGGATCGACGGGCACGACCTTCTCAGCAATGACTTCTTCATTGCTGACGATGGATACGCGCAGAAGATCTCGATCGTGAAGCGGCCGCGCATCGGTGTCGACTACGCAGGACACTGGGCACGCCGCCTGTTGCGTTTTTATATCCGCGGCAACGCATTCGTATCACGACGCTGAACCGGGGGGTCGAAGCGGGTTTCAGTGGGCGCGTGTCGCCGTTAGCAGACATTCGGATGCGCAGACGCGAGCGATTCGATCGAAGCTGTGAATTCAGGATGCACGCCAGTGCAGTTACTGCCGCCGTATTGCTACAATCGCAGACTTCATGAAATCCCTCCAGACGACTTTCCGTACTCTCGCGCTCACGCTCGTGCTGCTCGCGGCGGCGGCCGGCGCACGCGCGGCCGACGCTGTGCTTTACGAGAAGCCGTCCGCGTTCAACAACATCATCGTCACCGAAGACAGCGACGGCCTGCGCACGCTGAGATTCGAGCGGGGCGGTGCGCGACAGACGATTGCCAAACCAGGGCATCCTGAATACCTCGGGTTTGCGTATACGAAAGTCGCGTTCGCAGGCCTTGCGCTTGCGGGCGAGCCTGATCGCATGATGATCGTCGGCATCGGCGGCGGTACCATGCCGATGTTCCTTCGCAAGTATTACCCGGATGCCGTCATCGACGCAGTCGACATCGATCCGGACGTCGTGCATGTGGCGAAGGAATATTTCGGCTTACGCGAAGACGGACGGCTGAAGGCGCATGTCGGCGATGGCCGCGCGTTCGTGGAGAACGCGCGCGAGCCGTACGACATCATTTTTCTCGATGCGTTCGGTACCCGCAATGTGCCGCCTCATCTGACGACAGTCGAATTCATGCGTGCCGTGCGAAACGCGGTGAAACCGACCGGTGTAGTGGTTTGGAACATCTGGGGCCGGCCCTCGAATCCGCTGTATGACTCCATGGTGCGCACGTATCAGGAAGTCTTCGACGAGCTTTACCTCCTCGACGTGCCGGGGACCTCCAACAAGATTCTGCTGGGACTGCCGCGAAAGCAGGGCCTTGATCGCGCCGCGCTCGTGCAGCTCGCCAGGAAGGTGGGAAGTGCTAAAGGCTTCCAGTTCGATCTGGCCGACATCGGCGAGCAGCAGTTCCATAATCTTTCCCGCAAGGGCCGGGCCGGACGCGTCCTGCGCGACGCCGACACCGCTCAGCCCGCTGCACCTAATCGTTAGCCATACACAGGGGAGTGTGACGGACTACCTAATTGCAGGTGGAGTTCGTTCGATATCCTTCACGAACTCAACAAGGAAATGACATGTTAAATACCCTCTCAGTCCTCGCCGCCGCCGTCTCGAACACATGGCAGCGGTTCAACCGCATGCTGAACGAAGAGAACAATCGGCGCGTCGCCGCCTGGGGCTCGGCGCTTCAGTACAAGCGTCGCTACACAAACCCGGACGCCGCCAAGCGCTTCCGCAGCCAGTCGTAAGACGCCGGCCGCCGGCGATTGACCCGTCCGGCAGATTTCCCGACACCTTCCGGGTACACGAATGAACGCAACGGCGCTGAAGATTTAACGCCGGCGTTCCAGGCGGGGTGCCCAAACGAAAACGGTGGCAGAGATGCCGCCGTTTTATTTGGGGGCTATCTGTGACCTACGAAACGGCCTGCTCGTCCGACGAATCACTGTGGTGCGCCACGCTCGCGCGATCCTGTGCGGTCTCGTGAGCGGCGCCCTCGGCAGCGGAGAAAGTACCTGCCTGGCGAACCTGGACGTGGTACGCATCGCCGGTGAAGCCGCCGGTCTCGGCGTTTTTCATGCACGCGCGTAAGTCCGAGAAGCCGCGGTCGGACTTCACAATCACGTTGCCGACCTCATCCATCCGGTACCACTGCCACTCCGTCCGAAGTCCCTGATAAAACCGCCACGTTGCCATTCCGGCGCTCCAGTGAAACTGCATTGCCGGATACTCGAGCAAACGCAGTACCTGTTTTTGGTGCATCAGGGTCGTATCGTGAGAAATTCACGGTTTACTCGCCCTTGATCCCCGCGATCTTCGCAATCTTGACCCATTTCGCCATCTCGGTCGTGACGTGCCGGCCGAGCTCATCCGGCGTTCTGGCTTGCGGCTCTGCACCCTCGTTGATCAGGCGCTTCTCGACCTCGGGCAGCGCGAGGACGGCGTTGATCTCCTGGTTCAGCCGCCGCACGATCTGCGGCGAAGTCGCGCGCGGCGCCGCCACGCCCCACCAATTGGCCGTCGCATAGCCGGGCACGCCCGCCTCCGCGATCGTCGGCACCTCCGGCAGCGTGACGCTGCGCTTCTCCCCGCTCGTCGCGAGCGCGCGCAGCCTGCCCGAACGGATATGGCCGATCGCCTGAATGAGTGAAGAGAGACAGATCTGCGCCTGACCCTGAATGGTCGCAAGGAGCGCCGGTCCGCCGCCCTTATAGGGGACGTGGAGCATCTGCGTGCCTGTCATGTGTTTGAAGAGCTCGGTACCGAAATGCGCGTTGCTGCCGACGCCGGTGGAGGCGTAGACGATTCCGTCAGGCTTCGCTTTCGCGAGCGCGATGAGATCTTTGACCGACTGCGCCGGCAGACTGTTGTTGACCGCCAGCACATTCGGACCGAAGCCGAGAAACGCGACCCAGGAGAAAGCTTTCAGCGAATCGTAGGGCAGCTTGTGGATGACGGGGTTGGTGGTGAACGACGTGGATATGACGAGCAGCGTATAACCGTCCGGCGCTGCGTTTGCCACGATCTCGGTGCCGATGATCGAATTGCCGCCTGCGCGATTGTCGATCACCACCTGCTTTCCGAGCCGCTCGCCCAGCGCCTGCGCCACGATGCGACCGACGATGTCGTTGCTGCCCGCCGGCGGGAAGGGAACGAGCAGGCGCACGGGTCTGGTGGGGTAGTTGTCAGTGGCGCCACTTGGTGTCGCCGCGTGTGCGCTGCCAATGAACGAAATGACAGAGGCGCAGCCGATTGCAAGCAGGCGTTGGCAGGGCATGGACGATATCCTCGAAGTCAAAAGGAACGGTGGCTCCGACGGTCAGCAACCGTGTGTGCAGATACTATACGGTTCGCACATCGAACGAAAAGCGGCGCAGGTGTTCAACGAGTTTGCTCAGAGTCATCTGTAATGCACGGAATCGATAGCGCAGCGCAATGATGGCAGCTCACGTAAAACGTACGGACGTCATTATCATCGGTGCCGGCGCGGCCGGCCTCGTTGCCGCGGCTGAACTCGCGCGCGCTGGCCGTCGCGCATTGCTGGTCGATGCGCGCGACCGTGTCGGCGGTCGCATCTGGTCGCATGTCGAGCCGGGGCTCGCCGTCCCTGTAGAGCTTGGCGCGGAATTCATTCACGGCCGCGCCGAGTCGACGTTCGCCTTGCTGGACCACGCTGGCGGTGCTGCCGTCGATACCGACGGCGAACACTGGACGCTTCGCGAAGGCAAGCTCGTGCCTTCGCAGGATCTCTTCGCTGAGATCCGCGTCGCGATGAAGCGCACACGCGCTCTCGCGAAGAACGACATGGCGTTCGATGCGTTCGTCGCGCGCCATCTGCAGGAGTTATCAGGCGATGCGCGCGCATACGCGCTCATGCTCGCGCAAGGTTTCGATGCTGCGGACACGAAGCGCGCGAGCGCTCGAGCGATCGTCGAAGAATGGACCGGCGGTGCCTCTGTCGAAGCGCCGCAGTTTCGACCCCTGGCTGGGTACGGGCGCCTGCTCTCGCATCTCGCAGCCGAGCTTCGCGGATCGACCGTCGACCTGCAGCTCAATACCATCGTGCGTACAGTGCGCTGGTCGCGCGGCTCGGTAAAAATCGACGGCACGTTCATGGGGCAGCCCTTCGAGGCCCAGGCAAAACGCGCGATCGTCACGCTGCCGCTCGGCGTGCTTCAGCAGTCCTCGCGTGCGGAAGGCGGCGTGAAGTTCGTGCCGCCGCTCACGGCGAAGCGTGACGCCCTGAAGCATCTCGCGCCGGGGCCCGTGATCAAGGTGCTGATGCGATTCCGACGTGCGTTTTGGGAAGAGCTCGAGCAGGGCCGCTATCGCGACGTCGCGTTCTTTCACGACCGCAGTGCTGCCTTCCCGACGTTCTGGACGGCGCTGCCGGTGCGGGTGCCGCTGCTCGTTGCGTGGGCTGCGGGACCCAATGCGCAGCGCCTGGCGGGTTACTCCAGGTCCGCCATCATCGATGAGGCGCTCACGAGTCTCGGCTCGACGTTCGGGAGCCGTGCTGAAAGCGAACGCGCGCTCGAAGCTGCCTGGCTGCACGACTGGCAGGCTGATCCGTATGCACGCGGCGCTTACAGCTATGTGCTGACCCGCGGCGACAAGGCGCGCGCGGCCCTGGCAAGAGCTTTGCGCGGAACGCTCTTCTTCGGCGGCGAAGCTGCAGACACTGAAGAGGCGGGCACCGTTGCAGGTGCGTTCCGAAGCGGATTGCGTGCTGCGCGTGAGGTGCTGGCTTGAACGTGCAACACTTTAGAGCCTGTTATGGACTTTAGCGTGCGCGACGTTGAGCCAAAAGGGTCTGGATGCTAGGCGCCACGAGGCCGCATAGCCCATCTATGCAACGAGGAGCAACGACGCAGACGGGCCCTTTTGGCTCAACCCGCCGGGAACGCGCAGGAACGGCCCATTGCGTTGTCACCACTCGCTTACAG
>JBKJPI010000587.1:0-11001 GCA_046595235.1 Burkholderiales bacterium
CGACCGGCGACGATCTTGTCATCCCATCCCAATCCGCGGCGTTGTTCCTCCTTAAAGGGGCTGTAGGGCGTGGCTGCAGACCAATGCCGAAGGGAGGTACTACACATGAACGCTTTCATCGTCGGTGAAGAACTCGAGCAGCACACTGGAGGGGAAACGGCGGCCTTGCCTGCGCATCAGCCCGCCTATCCGGCTCAGCACGTGGGGCTCACGCTCCGGCAGTCGCAGGTGCTTGGCTTGCTGGCGCAGGGAAAAGCCAACAAGGTCATCTCTCGCGAGTTGCACCTTGCCGAGGGCACGGTCAAGATACACGTGACGGGGATATTCAAGGCGCTGAAGGTCACGAATCGCACACAAGCTGCAATAGCAGTTGCGCGGCTGGGACTTAATCTGCCAACTCGCGGCTGAGCACGCACGTCGCGACAACGAATGGGGGAGCTTGCAGCCGACGCGATTCTTGTCGTCCACTTCGCGTTCGTCGCGTTCGTGGTCGGTGGTCTGGCAGCAATCTGGGTCGGGGCCGCCGCCGGCTGGCGCTGGGTGCGCAATTTCCGGTTTCGCGTGCTCCACCTCGCGGCAATTTGCTTCGTCGCCGCCGAGGCACTTCTCGGCGTCATGTGTCCGCTGACGGTGTGGGAAGACGCGCTGCGAGGGCGCGGAAGTGAGGTTGGCTTCATCGCGCGCTGGATTCGCAGCGTGATGTTTTATGAGGTGGAGCCGTGGGTGTTTACGGTGGGGTATGTGGGGTTTGCGGTAGTCGTCGCGGCGACATTCTGGTTCGTGCGGCCGGTCCGTCGCGGCGCACATGGTTAGGATCCTTCGCAAGCGTTCAGTATGTGGGCGGCTGTATCGCCTGCGCGTCAGGCGATGCCCTTGCGCTGATGTATATTTCCAAACCGAAAGATCAGCGCTGCGCCAAACGTGGCGTGCGGCATACCGCACGTTCAGCAAAAACGGTCGTTCCTTTTTTCCTAATGTTGTCGTGTCTTTCACACCGCCGCGCGCCAGGGGCAAGGTCCGCACTACATCTGTGTTGTGCAATCGGCGGCAGGCACCGTCAGAAAAAGCAAACGGTTACACTGCGAAGAACCCAAGAAACTACCTAAATCCGCCTAAGTCGGGCTAACGGAGAACCGTGTGGCAAGAGTTCTTGTCCTTAGGGCGGGAATTGCAGCGAGCAACAACCTTATACGTAGCTTGAAGGCAGGGGATCCTTCTATCTTCGTAAGCGGCTGCAACGACGACAGATTTGCTCTCAAGCAGTCTCCTGCCGATAGCAAATATCTGGTGCCGGTCTATTCTCACCCCGACTTCGCGCTCGCGTTACTACGGGTCGTTGAGGACGCGCGGGTCGACTTGATCATTCCCAATACCGACGCAGACGTCGCGGCAGTGTCTGGCATCCAGGATCGGTTGCCATGTCGCACGTTCATGCCGCAACAGCATGTGATTGCGCTTTGCCAGGACAAGTACGAGCTGACGCTCTTTCTTCGCCGGCACGGTTTGCCCGCGCCGCCCACATTGGCGATCGTCTCATTGGACGAAGTCGAGGCGGCATTCGATGCGTTTCCAAGGGCCTCCGTGTTGTGGTGTCGCATGAGCAACGGAACGGGATCCGCCGCAGCGATTCCGGTTGTGACGTCTGCACAAGCGCGCGCGTGGATCAGCTACTGGGAAGAGATGCGCGGCGTGCCGCGCGGCGCCTTCACGGTATCCGAATACCTGCCTGGCCGGGACATTACTGTGCAATGCCTCTTCAGAGACGGTCAACTGCTTCGGGCGAAAATGTATGAACGACTCTCGTATCACGTCTCAGGCGGCGCGCCGAGCGGAGTTTCATCAACAGCCGCGCTTGCAAAAATGCTCTTTGAGGCGCCGCTACTGGAGATTGCCGTAAAAGCAATACGCGCGCTCGACGCCAAAGCATCGAGTATCTATTTCGTCGATCTAAAAGAGAATGGGCAGGGACACGCGTTTATAACTGAAATCAACGCCGGGCGATTTGCTAACGTGCCGACGATTCACGATGTGATTGATGCCGACAACATGTCGGTTGCATACGTGCGTGCCGCTTTCGGAGAGCCGATGTCCTTCCGCCAACCTGCGCCCAGCGAAGACTGTTATGTGCTCCGGGCGCTCGACAGCCCTCCGGCCGTTTTGAGCGCGCCTGAATTGGCCGAAGGAATTATGCGCTGGAATGGTGTGCAACCTTCGGCCTAAGCGTATCGGCTGTTTACCTCGGCGCACTCACGAACTAAACTAAAACCGCACTCTACCGCACGTCGCGACACACAACAGGGGGCAGCATGGGTGAAACAATCAGGGGTTTTGGAAATATCGAGCATTTCAACAACACTGCAAAGACGATAGTCGTATACAAACTGACGATCAACTCGCGCCCTGGTCAGCCGAAGCCTACCAAGGCGCAGCTAGAGCAGCTTCTGGTGGATTGTAAGAACGCTGCTGCTGCACTGAACCTAGACCTGAAAATCCGCATGCCCGAGACCCCCGAACCGTTCAAGCCCCTGCTATAACACGGCGGCGTAAGCACATCGGGAGCAGTCGATTACTGTCACCGCGTCCGGTAGCGCGGTGACAGATTCTGCTCCCGGTCAACCGGCACAAAGCGTTCGCCGATCAACGAAAACCGCTGCGGTCGCTCGGCGATATTGAAGCCGATGATGTGCGCGTACCACCTGCCGGCGACAGCCGGCGCATCAACGACCTCGACGTTGTTCAGGTGATCACGGCCGCGATCGGCCCGTGGTGGGTCAATGCCGGTTGCCACGGGCCGTTTAAACTGACGACGTACGGCGATCGCCGTGCCGCATTCCTGCCAGTCGTCCGGCAACGCGTTCCCGTCTGCATCGGAGATACTCTGATCGAGGCGCCATGGATAATGGACGTGCCCGTTGGGATCGATCAGTATGAGATCGAGATCGTTCACGAGTTTCGGTGCGTCGTCCGCAAGTGCCGGATCGCCAGCAACATCATCCCACGTGAGCGTCACGCGAGGCGAACCGGCTGCGCTCCGCGGCACATCAAACGCGTACGTCAGCCAGGAGCATGTCTGCGGGATCGATCCCTCGCGTATTCGCCTGGTTTTCACGACATCGACCGCTGCACGTGCATCGATGAGTCCCCAGCCGGTCGTGTAGCTTGGCGCCTGAGGCGTCCGATGTGAAACCGGTTCTGTTGTACCCCTTCGTGTCGGTTCGGTGACCGCACCGGCGCTGTGAATCATAATGCCTCTCAAAGTTGAAGGCAGCGGAATCGGTCGACGGCCATTCAAACCGTAAGTAAGGCGGTACTGCTCGAGCACAATTGCCACAGTGCCGGTCGCAACCGCGGCAGCACCAGACGTGCCGACGCCCCAAAAGTAGTAGTTGCGCCGCTCGATCACCTGCTGCTCATCGGGACATAGCGGCGAGTCACCATCACGCGGAAAGACACCGCAGTCATTTGGCAGGTCGCGACATATGAAGGGTGCTGTGACCTCGTCCCCTGGCGCGACCACATCGGGCTTAATGCGGCCGTCGGACGTCGGACCCCGGCTCGCGCTGTCATGAACCGTCTTGTCGATCAAGCTCCAGTTGCCGACGACCAAGGCGTTCTTCAGTTGCTTGCTCAGTGCGAAATACAGCCCTTTGTTCCCTGCGGAAGTTACGTGCAACCGCGGCGGCACTCGACGCATCGACGCTGTCGCATCGCCGCGAATAATCTGATCGCGCGTTACGTTCGTGTTGTCATAGGTGCCATCACTATTAAATCCGTAGGAATGGTTCGACACCTCCATTTTCCATCGTTTGATGTAATGCAGGTGCACCGTTGCATTTGCACCGTTCCGCCCGAACGGAGGAAGACGCGGGATATCCAGAAGCTCGGCTCGAGGTGCAATTCCCATCCATCTGTAAGGCGTTGCGCCGTTGGAGCGCCCGCAACTATCGGGCCGATCGCTCCACAAGCCCGTGCCTGCAATGATTCCCGCCATGTGTGTGGCGTGTGCGTCGATGCCTGCATCATTCCGAACGACCCGGCCCGACAAGTCCGGATGCCGTTCGTCGATCCCGAGCTCGAAAACACCAACCCGCACTGCGCGGCCGCTCAGGCCGCTGAATCGAGCAGTCGTCGGATCGAACTGCTGCACCAGATCGACATTGATCGCCGGCCGAGTCCGATCGAGCTCGCTGGATACGGATGGCGAGCGGTTTATCCATTGCACGGCATCTGCCTGTGCCAGCGCGTGCACCCTTTCGCCCGGGAATCCGTCGACAAGCCAGGTTTCATCGCTTTGCTTTACCAGCGTTGCGTTGCTTCCCGCCGTGAACGTTTTCAGGAGAGCGACTGCATCGTTCTCCGGAACCCCCACGTGAAATCGCACGGTCACATCCACGCTTACATCGGCCGCCGCCCACAACTCAGGCTCGACGCGGTCCTCCGGCACCAGGAGGAGGAACTGAGGAGTCAGGTTATCAGTTGTGTATACACGCGACGCGTCCTTGGCCACGCGTACGCGATACGCCGTGCCCTGTACGGGTGTCAGCACATGGATCCCTGCTTTGCGGAGCCTTGCTCTTTGAGACGCCCCCGGGTGCTGAGAGAACATGACCAACCCATGCAGCGCCAGCCCTGGGTGCGTTTGCAACGCGTCGAAAAACTCGTTGGTCGTGGCCACGGACACAACTACGGCGCCGCGCGACTTCAGTGTCACCTGCCCGGCAAAGGTTAGGGGCGCCAAAAACAGGCCAGCGAGCAGTCCAACCAAAAGATGCGATATCGCGAACCGATTTTTCGGATGCGCCGCCAGTAGTGTCCCGTCTCGGCTAAAGTCGACCGTGTTCATTTGATTGGCCGGTCTACCCGCACTAGAAAAGATTTTGGGATGCTAATTCCCAGCGCGGTCGCGGTCTTGAGGTTCAGCGCCAGCTCGAACACGGCAGGCTGCTCGACAGGTATGTCGGCCGGCTTCGTACCTTTCAGGATCTTATCGACGAGGACGGCCGCACGGCGATATCGCGAGACGAAGTCCTCGCCGTACGACACTAGCGCGCCAGCCTCCGGAAAGCGACTATCAGGGCACATGGTCGCGATGCGGTGCTGGAGCGTGAGCTTCGCGACGTAGTCGCGATTACCGACGAACACCCCGGCTGCCGTCAGAATCAGGGCGTCAATGCCGCTGCGCGCGGCCGCCGCAAACATCTTATCTATACCCTCGACGTTCGCTACGGGCATCTGTCTCAGCGTGACACCCAAGCTACGGGCCGCCGCCTCATCCTGCTTGATGATCGCCGGTTGGATCGCTGCGAGACTGGTGGCGTCGTATAAACGTGCGAACTGCTTTGCTCTTGGCAGCATGGCCTTGAGGAGCTCCAAACGTTTTGGTCCAATCTCCTGGACCATGAGCGCGAGACCAGTCACGTTACCGCCGGGCCGTGCGAGACTTTGTATGAATCCCTGCTCGACGGGATTTGCGGCCGATCCAAACACAATCGGAATCTTGTCGGTCGCCAATTTGGCGGCGCGCGTGGCCGCAGAGCCACCGGTCACGATCACATCGATGTTGTCCTGAAGCGTCTCCGCAACGAGCTGCGGGAAAAGCTCGTCATTGCCTGCGGAAGTCCGCACGCGTATATCGATGTTGCGCCCTTCCGTCCAGCCGAGCTTCCGAAGCTCATCGACAAATCCGTTGAACGTCCGCGATAGGTTGCGGGGATCTTTGTCGTTTGCGAGATAGCCGACGCGGTAGAGTTTTTTCTGTTGTTGCGCAACGACAACTCGCGCGCCCGCAAACGAAAGCGCGCCTGTGGCGAGGGTGAGGATAGCTCCGCGCCGCGTAACCATGCAAGTCAGTGTTACTGCTGTACGGCAGGGTGCATAGCAATCACATTGAAAGCCGGCACAGGCCGGTGAAACCCTTTCAATATAAGTTCTCCAATGGATTCGGCTTTGGCAACTTCTTCGACGCACCCCAAGACCCGCTGTGAAATGAGCGTCTCGCCGCCTTTGGCGTGCGCACACAGACGCGCTGCGAGGCTGCAAACCGCGCCGATCGCCCCATAGTCGAAACGGCCCTCGAAGCCGATCCTCCCCAACGTCGCATATCCTTGCGCGATGCCGATTCCGATGTCCAGGTTGTGGCCGCGTTTCCTCAAAGTTCCGGCGAGGACCTCGAAATCCCGCTGCATCTCGAGCGCCATCCGGACGGCTTGTTCCGCTGGATTTTCAACAGGAACCGGGTCGTTGAAGAAGATCATGATCGAATCGCCGGAAAAGCGCTCCAGCGTCCCCTGATACGCCATGATGAGCCGCCCCATCGCGGCGTGATATTCGCGCAACGCCCCCATCACCTCCTCGGGATCCGAAGTTTCGGTGAACTCCGTATAGCCGCGCAGGTCGACGAACACTACAGTAATCTCGCTGCGATGACTACGCAGCGGATCGTCGGTCTCGCCCGAAAGAATGAGGTTGGCCACCTGCGGCGAAAAGAAACGCTTGAAGCGCGAGAGGCGCTCGAGCTCCGCGATGCCATCGGCGATTCTCCCCTCCAGCGTTCGATTCCATTCCTCGAGTTGAATGCGCTGAGCTTGCACCTCGTCGTAAAGAGACTTGATGCGTAGCAGTGATTTCACGCGCGCGAGCAGCTCAGGCTGATTAAAGGGCTTGGTGAGAAAGTCGTCGGCCCCCGCCTCAAGACCTTTCACCCGTTCCGAAGTATCAAGCGCAGTGATGAGCACGATCGGTAACATGCGGCTCGCCGGATCCGCGCGTATTGCCTCGCAGACTTCGTATCCGTTCATTCCAGGCATCATGATGTCGAGCAGAACGAGATCCGGCTTTTCAGCGCTCACACATTTCAAGGCATCGCGTCCGGAAGCAGCGGTCTTTACGTCGTAGCCTTTTACGGTGAGCACGTCGGCAAGTAACTTGACGTTATTAGCGACGTCGTCAACCACAAGTATCTTCTGTGCCATCTTACTGACCCGCGCCTTTTCCCACGAAGGCTTCGACTTGAACAAGGAAGCTTTTGAGGTCGATTGGCTTTGTAATATAAGCGTCGAATCCCGAGGCAACGATTCTGTGCTGATCGGTGGGCATGGCGGATGCCGAAACTGCTATCACAGGTATCAAACGGGTTCGCGGATCTTCGCGGAGCCGAGCAAGCGCCGTCATTCCATCGAAATCCGGGAGCTGGATATCCATGAGTATAAGCGAGGGAATCTCTTCCCGCGCAATTCGCAGACCTTCCACAGCAGTGGTGGCTTCCAGTGTTCGGTGACCCTTGAACTGCAACACGTCCCTTACAAGCTTAAGGTTCTTTGCGTTGTCTTCAATAATCAGGATTGCATTCAACATGCCTCTTCCGCCGTCTCAGGTAAGCTGATTGTGAAAGTCGAGCCCTCTCCGAGCTGGCTTACAACACTCACTGTTCCGCCGTGCAACTCTACAAACTTTCTCGTAAGCGCGAGACCGAGGCCGGTGCCTTCCGCTTTCCGCAAGTAATCCGCGCCGACCTGACGAAACGCTTCGAAAATAATCTGAAGATGGTCCGGCGCGATACCGACGCCAGTGTCGGCAACTGCGATTTCGAGCCGACCCGGAGTGCGCGCAGCGCGCACAATAACTGTGCCCCCTTCCGCCGTGAATTTCACCGCATTGGACAGCAGGTTGAGCATGATCTGCTTGAGCTTGCGTTCATCCGCCACCCAAGTGTTGACGTCCGGGCCGAGCTCAAGCTTGAGAGTGACCGCCTGGCGCGTCGCGCTCCCACGCACGAGTACGAGCGCCTGCTGTAGCGCCTGTCCAATATCGAACCGTGAAAGCTCCAGGTCCATTCGACCTGCTTCGATCTTGGAAAGGTTAAGAATGTCGTTGATCAGGCCCAGCAGGTGTTGACCGGAGCTGTGTATGTCTTCGAGATACTCCGCCTGCTTTTCGTTGATCTCTCCGAACATTCGCTCGTGCAGCACCTCAGAAAAACCGATGATCGCATTAAGTGGCGTGCGCAGCTCATGCGAAACATTCGCCAGAAACTCTGATTTGTGGCGATTCGCGAGCTCGACCTCACGTCTTTTGTCCTCGTTCTCATTGAAGAGCCGGGCATTTTCAATCGCAATCCCCGCCTGGTCAGAAAATGTAGTGATGAGTGAAATCTGTTTGTCCGTAAACGGCTGAGTAACCGTCTTCAGAACTACGATCACACCGATCGGTAGACCTTCGCGCAATATCGGCACCGCAAGCGCCGTCCGAAATCTCGAGTGTGGCCAGCGATATCCGGGATCCTGTTTCACGTCTTCGATCTGCGCCGGTTGCCGCGTGGTGATCGCCCGCCCCGTTGCAGTGTCCCGGGTCGGCTCGATGTGTCGCGCCTCCGAGGCGATGCGCTCGTGCAGGATGCCATCGATGCTATATGCCGTGTGCAGCTCGTAAAGCGTATCGGACTGCCGCAGGTAGAGGGCGCCAGCATCTGCTCGGCCGAGCTTGACCACGCATTTCACCAGCTCCTCGAGCACGCGATGCAGATCGAACGTCGAGCGGCTGATTGTTCGGAGCACTTCACTCGTTGCCGTCTGCTGCTCCAGCGATTCGGTCAGATCGCGCGTACGTTCTTCCACTTTGCGCTCAAGGCTTGCGTACGATTCCCTGAGCTGCCTCGCCATGGCATTGAATTCGCTCGCGAGAGCCTCGAGCTCGTCTCCGGTATTAACCGCGATGCGCTGGTCGAGACGCCCGGCGGCGATTCGCGCGGCTCCTGCCTGTATTTCCCGGATCGGCATAACCATGCGGCGCGCAAGAAACAAGCTCACTGTCACCGCAAGTGCCAGCCCGGCCAGCAGCATCAGCCCTGTTCGCTTCAACGATGCGTATAGGGGCGCAAGCGCTTCCGACAGCGGTTGCTCAACGAATACATGCCAGCGCATCCAGGGAATCGCCGCATAAGCGATCAGGGCTTCGGCACCGTTGAGATTGCGGGCAACCATCACCCGCTCCACCGCGTCGTCCGGCCGATGCTCGACGGCGGCTCTAACGTGCGCTTGCGACGACAAATCAGTTTTCTGCAGCACCCTGCTGATGTCAGGATGGGCGATCAGATGTGCCCGAGAGTCGACCAGGTAGGCGAGACCTTCCCGGCCTATTCTGATGCGGGATATCACCTCCCAGATGAACTTGAGATTGACCTGCACCACTGTGACCCTGGAGGTCTCGCCGGACTCCCCGACCGCTATGGTCATGTACGGCTCCGTTTCCTTTCGAAAGTAGACGTCGCTGAAATAGGTTTGACCGCCGCGCGCCGTCTTGAAGGCCGGATCCGCCGAACGGTCGCTCCCGCTGCTAAGAACGTCCATGCTCAGCCGGGACATGTGAAGCGTTTCGCGACCGGTGTGATCGAGCACACTGACCTCACTGATCGCGGGCACCTGACGCAGAAGTCGGAGATACTCAAGCCGCTGCTGCTCCGCAGTTTCCGAGCCGTATTGCGACAGCCGCACCCAGCCCAGCTGATGCACAATGTCTTTTATGTAGGTTTCGATACGCGAGGCCGCGGACTCCGCTTTTTCGAGCTGCAGATTAAGCCGGGCGGTTTTGCTCTCCTCGTAGGTGAAATAAAGACCCACGAGGCCACTCACCAACAACGACGCGCTAACCAGCGCCACGAGGTATACGACATACTTCCGCAGGAGCGAGTTTGTCACAATGCCCCGTTCAGCCGACGCAACAGGCACGACGGGATGTCCGCCGCGCAGGGCGCGCGAGCAGGGCTGATCTGCCACTGCGGTTGTCACGATGGATGGGGATACCTGTCCGGTTTTTCGAGTTGAATGGACCTGGGTCAAGCGCTGCAAGACACGGCTTCAGAATAGGACGTGACCTTTGCCATGTAAGTGCGTAAACGCACAAGCCGGCCCCCGAAGGAGCCCCGATCTGGGTCGGGCAGCAGCGTCGAGCGTCGGACGAGCTAGGCAAAGTCGCTAAGCGGAACGCCTGACATCGGCCACGATTCTTTCAAGGCGCGCAACGTCCGGGACCACCAGGGCGCGCCCACCGCGCTGCAGCAGCCCCTGTTTCACCATGGCTGAGAGCTCCCTGGTCACCTGCTCTCGGTAAGTGCTTACCTTGCTCGCTATATCGGCGTGCTTTGGTGCGGGGTCTATTCGGGCTGTGTTTGCGTCAATGCCGGCCTGCTTTGCGAGACGAAGTACCTCGGCATGCACCCGGTTCTGTACGCCAAGGGTGCTAAATTCGAACACGCGCTCAGTGAGATCTCGCACCAGGGCGACCAGGCGTGTAAGGACACAATCGCACACGGCCGGGTAGTTGTGCAGCAAACGACTGAACACCGCCGGTGCAAGCGATGCGACGAGCGTTTCCTCGAGCGCGTCAACGTCGGCGGAACGTGCCAGCCCATCAATCGCAGCAAGGTCCCCGAACCAGTCGCCGGATCCTATGTCGCGATAGGTCACTTGGTGTCCAGCGCCAGAAAACGCCGTGATCCTCACGCGGCCTGAAACGATCAGATAGACGTCGTGATCGGTCGCCTCGCGAGCGATCAGGCGTTGGCCGGCCTCATATCTGCGCCAGCTACATTGCTGCGCGAGGCCTTCCAGCACCGCGATGTCCAATCCGGCCAACAGCCTGACTCCACGCAGGCCGAGTGCGGACGGCAGAGCCGCACCACGATTTTTTTTTGAGTTCTGAGACGCGAGCATCGCAGAGGATTGTGCAGCAAATTTCGCGTTGCGCCCAGCCGAGGCGCCAGACCTTCGCCCATACGCAAAGGAAAAAAGTCTCGAAATTGCTGCCCCGGTGCGTTAACGCACTTCCGGTGTTTCCACATGCGCATACAGTGACGGCTGTATTGAGCATCAGTCCATCCATGGCCCCGGCCGTGATCTGATGCGGATTGCAAAGGAGACCTGCTCATGAACACAAGCGCTTGTGACCGCCGACCCCCACCCATAAATGCTCACGGCTGGAATCAGATGATCAGCACGCCGCCCGCGT
>JBKJPI010000588.1:0-2874 GCA_046595235.1 Burkholderiales bacterium
GAGTGTCCGTCCCCACGAATGCCGTGACATCCATGACAACGTACACCGGTACCACCGCGTTTACATTGCGTCGCTACGTTTTTACACAATCTGGGCCGAAAGCGCCCCTTGCATTCACGTTCCGCCGCTCATCCCAGGCCTCCCCCATGCCGCGATGCCGGGTATCGTCTATCGCTCACGCGATGGGCTGACGGCGTTCGAGCGTGGCCGACCTGGCCGACGCTGAACATGCGTCACACGGCGCTGTCGCTCGATGGGGGGAAGCTGACGGTGTACTTCACCATGGTCGGCGAGTGTTCGGAGCGCATCCAGCGTGGTTGTATCGAGCTCCCGCGTGATTGGCGAGAATGGTCGCTCGAGTACGTCGCACGATCACGCTCATTTTGACCGCCAAGCGACGCGCGAAGAGCTCATCAGCTTGCTGGTCGAAGGGTGCGGACACTCCTCTTGGCGCTGAACGCCTGCACGGGAATTCTGACTATAATCGAATGCAAACCGGTCACGCACCGGCAGCACTTATTCGGAGCTGGCTCCGCTGGCCTCTTCGTCGGCGAATGACGGAGCGCTCACCGCAGGAGGACTACGATGCCCGACGACGGAGCCAAGTTCCAGACGATCCAGGTCAGGCCCCTCACCCCCACCATAGGTGCGGAGATCTTCGGCGTTGACCTAAGCCAACCGCTGACTGAGCAGCAGTTTGACGAGATACACACGGCATGGATGCATCATCTGGTCATCTGCTTTCGCGATCAGCATCTAAGCATCGAGCAGCACAAGGTCTTCGGACGTCGGTTCGGCGATCTCGACATCCACCCGACCACGCGCATGGAAGGACATCCGGAGATCATCGAGATCAAGGCGGACGAGAATTCGAAGTACGTGGCGGGCGAGGTCTGGCATTCCGATGTCACCTGCAACCCGATTCCGCCCATGGGCTCGATCCTCTATCTGCACACGATCCCCGAGAATGGCGGCGGAGACACTCTGTTCGCCAACATGTATCAGGCGTATGAAACCCTGTCGGCCCCGGTGCGCAGCATGATCGATGGTCTGGCAGCGGTGCACGACGGAGAGAAGGTGTTTCGGGTCCGGCAAGGCAAGACGCTGACCGACGCAGCCCCCCGCGCCGAGCATCCGGTGGTGCGCACCCACCCCGTCACCGGACGGAAGGCGCTCTTCGTCAATCGTAATTTCACGTCGCACATCGTCGGCATGCCACGCCTGGAAAGCGATGCGCTGCTGGAGATGCTCTACCGGCATTCGGAGCGGGACGATTTCAAGTGCCGTTTCAAATGGCAGCCCAATTCGATCGCCTGCTGGGACAACCGCTGCGCCATGCACCTGGCGATGTGGGACTACTACCCGCAGAAGCGCTACGGACATCGCGTGACCATCGCCGGCACGAAGCCCTGTTAGGCAGGCCGGGCGCTCGCAAACCTGTGAGCCGGCAAGCCAGTACTTGACGAACCGCGTACATCCGATCACCGAGCGCCGGTGAGTTGAATTTTCTGAGGTGGACTTGGGAAATATAGTGATCGAGTGGCATGCACCATCATTCTTGCGGTGGCTTCTCGAAGAAAAAGCATTCGGGCAGGAACGCCGGCGCGATGTACTCGATATCTTTGGCGGATACGCCGCACGCGCGGAAATGATCCCGCCAAGTCTTGAGCGGAGGGATCATCTGTTCGATTGCCTTCCCGGCCGCTTCATCGCTCAGTCCAAACCTCTCCGTTTGCGAAAGCAGGTTGTAGATACTCGCCGTGCGGCCGTATGTGCCGACGGTCATCGCCAGGTCGCGGCGCTCAAGGCTGACCACAGGGGCAGGTACGAGATCGTAGGCCGGCGTCAGGCGCCAGCCGCGCGCCGTACGGCGCACCGCGTGATTGCGCGGGTGGTCGTCGTTGTTGGTGACGGCTGCGTTGAAGACGATGCGGCGGAATAGCTCGACCCGATCTTCGTCAGGCTTCTCCGACCAGCGGCGCAGTTCATCGGCGAGCAGGGGATAGGACCAGCGCTCGCGGTCGAGATAGTTCTCGTCGCAGTCGAGCAGGGTGAGCCCGCTGACGAGCCCGAAGCGGAGATAGCTGCCCTCGGTGTATTGACGGTCGAAACGCTCAACCATGAGCACGTCACGTCCACCGAGGGACTCGAGCCGCGCGTTGCAGGCGGCGATGCCGCAGAGACGCGCGAGCTCGATGGTCGCGTATTCGATCCGCTGCAAGTTGCAGCGGTCCGTCTTTTCAGGGAATTTGCCGATCCACAGGCGATTGCCGTCCTCGATGGTGGCCTTGGGTCTCGCACCGCCCATGGATGTGCCGGGCTCGAGCTGTTCCAGAACCCGCTCGGGCACGCGTTTCCCTTCTTCGATTGCTTCCGCTGCCGCGACCAGGTCCGCCAGTTGATGGGTGCGGTTGTAGCGGCGCTTAGGCGCAGGAGGCGGAAGCGTAAGGCCGAAGCTGAGATAGCCCGCGCCGTCCTGAGGGCCGTTCAAGAGGTAGTCGATTTCCTCCAGGTCGCCGGGGCTGCGTTCGAGCTTATGCTCGATCACGCGCCGGCCCCATGCGTCGGGGCTGGCGTCGCGCACGGCGCCGGGAATTCCCTTGAGCTTGGTGAGTTCGTGGACGGTGTTTCCGAGCGGAAGCTTGAAGGGATCGAACGCGATCGCGTCCTTGCGCTCCAGGTAGCGGTCGCCGTAGCGGAAACGGCCGACGAAGGTTCCGTCGCGCAGCTTCTCGACCTTCAACAGCGCTGCCGGCACGGTGTCGAGCGTGCCGGGGAGCTGGACGTAGACGTAGGCCTGGCGCTCAGAAGTCATATTCGTTTTTCGACTTCTGCGATTTGCGGACGCGCGCCGGCCGGCGTGACGCCTCCAGC
>JBKJPI010000067.1:0-6793 GCA_046595235.1 Burkholderiales bacterium
CCAGCGCCGCGAGGATACCGAGGCCTGTCGCGATATCAGTGATGACGATGGTCCTCACGATGCCGACGCGTTCCGCCATGAATCCGCAGGCAAGCTTGCCTGCCATGCCGCCGACGGGCACCAACGGCACTGCAAGTGCTGCCCACGCTTCCGGGATACCTTTTGCGATCAGGAGAAACGCGATGAACGTGAGAAAGCCCGCGCGCGTGCTGGAATCGAGAATTTCGATGAGACACAGTGACGTGAAGCCCTGACGGTTGTGAATGCCCCAGCCGCGCAACCTCGCAGGCCGCGCTTGGCCCCCCATGACCGCGGTCGGGCGCGGTGCGGACGTCCCGGCAACGAACATGAAAATTGCGATCGCCGTAGCGATGCCGATGACGCCGAATGCGACGACGGGGACCTGCCAGCCGACGCCGGCGAGGAGGCACAGGCTCACGGCGCCGCCGAAGGCAAATTTACCGACGTCGCCGAAGAAGTTGTAAGTTCCGAGCGCCCCACGCCGCCTCGCATCGGGATACGTGTGCGAAATGATCGTCGAGGCGAGCGGATGCTGAACCGCCGACCCCAGCCCCGCGAAAAAAAGCGCGACGAGAATCATCCAGAAGCCGCTCGCGTAGCCGAGCGCGAGGAATGCTACCGAGGCGACGAGCGTTCCGAACGCAAGCAGGTTGCGCTCGCCGAAGCGTTCTGCGAACAAACCGGCGGGGATCTGAAATGCGGCCATCGCGGTGCGATGCGCCGAGCGAATGAGCCCGACCTGCGCGAGCGAAAGGCCGAAGGTTTGCGCAAGCAGCGGCAACAGGACGTAAGTCACGTCCGAGAAGCCATCGTGCAGGGTGTGGGCTGCGCAACAGGATCCGAGCGCGCGCCGCGGCTTATTTTGTAGAATGCCGGCGTGCATATCGTAGTTTACATCTTCGCTTCGCTGTACATCGTCCTTGCCCTGGGGCTCGCTTACACCTATTACCGGGAACGGCACGCGGGCACGTTGCTCATGGGCGCGGCATACGGACTTTCGGCCGTACTCGCGCTGGGCTACATGCACTGGTGGCCGCTCGTAACAGGGTTCGTGCTGGTGTGGATGTTCAGGTTCATGGGACTGGATCCCAGCGTGCCGCGCGAGCCACGTTGAGAAAGCCGGCACGCCTGTTGCGTAAGGGCGCGTAGCCATGCCGCATCCTCCTATCCGCAACGCCACGCAACGATCCGCTGAAGCAGCCGATACACAGGCCATCCGACGCCGAATCGGACGTATTGCCTGGCTCCTGGACAACTCGATTCCCCTGCCAGGTGTGCGATTCCGTGTGGGACTCGATGCGCTGATAGGGCTCATCCCGGGTTTCGGGGATGTGGTCGGCGTGCTGCTCTCGAGCTACATCGTGCGTGAGGCCGCGCGCGCCGGCGCGCCGCCGAGCGTGCTTGCACGCATGACGTTCAACGTTGCAGTCGAAGGCATCGTCGGGATGATTCCCTTTCTCGGCGACGTTTTCGATGCTGCGTGGAAAGCGAACCAGCGAAACGTCGCGTTGTTCGAAGCGCACCTCGCCGATCCGGCGCGGACGGCGAAAGCGAGTGCTGCGTTCGTCGCCCTCATGATTGCCGTGCTGGTCATGGTTCTGGTGTTGACGGGCGCAGTGGCTTTCATCGCATTCCGTGCGTTGTGGCAGGCATTTTCCTGATGGCACGCAAAAAACAGGTCTCGCGCGCCGGAAAGTGGCTCACCGTTGTTGCGGTCTCGATCGCGGTAGCGCTCGTCGTGGTCGTCCTTCTCAACCTGACGATCGGCGACAAGAAAGTCGATGTGGTCGTGGAACACCTGTACGGGGTGGAGGACGCACGCTTCATTCGCACGATGGGCGCCATGCTGGGGCCGGAAGTCGTCGGCGGTAATCGCGCGACGGTATTATTGAATGGCGACGAGATCTTTCCCGCGATGCTCGAGGCGATTCGCGGCGCGAAGCGATCGATCACGTTCGAAATGTTCATCTACTGGTCCGGCGATATCGGCAAAAAGGTCTCCGACGCGCTCGCCGACCGCGCGCGTGCGGGTGTGAAGGTGCACGTTCTCATCGACGGCGTTGGCAGCGGCAAGATCGAAGATGCATACGTCGAGCAGATGGCCGCGGCAGGCGTCCAGGTCGTCCGCTACAACCCGCCGCGCTGGTTCAGCCTCGGCAAGGTCAACAATCGAACGCATCGCAAGCTCATGATCGTGGACGGTGTGGTTGGCTTCACCGGCGGCGTCGGGATTGCGGACCAGTGGCGTGGAAACGCGCAGGATCCCGATCATTGGCGCGACACTCATTTTCGAATCGAAGGCCCGGTGGTCGCGCAGATGCAAGGCGCATTCATGGACAACTGGACCGAGGAGACCGGCGTGGTGCTGCACGGCG
Organism: Burkholderiales bacterium; assembly: GCA_046595235.1. GTDB lineage: Bacteria > Pseudomonadota > Gammaproteobacteria > Burkholderiales > SG8-41 > JAQGMV01. The sequence goes on from JBKJPI010000067.1 coordinate 2,397, forward strand.
ACCTTTATTTTCCGGCGCTCAAACCCGCGGGAGGCCAGCTGGCGCAGGTGTTCACGAGCTCACCCGGCGGCGGCGCCGACAGCATGCAGCTCATGTATCTCCTGTCCATTGCAGCGGCGAAAAAATCGATCGTGCTCTCGGCCGCGTATTTCGTGCCGGACGGCGTCGAGATACAAACACTGGTTGCGGCGCTGAAGCGCGGCGTCAGTGTACGGATCATCGTTCCGGGCGAGCACATCGACACCGAATCCGTGCGCCGCGCATCGCGTGCGCGCTGGGGCGATCTTCTCGACGCGGGCGCCGAGATTCACGAATATCAACCGACCATGTTCCATTGCAAGGTCATGGTGATCGACGAGCTCTGGACATCGGTGGGCTCCACGAACTTCGACAACCGCTCATTCGCAGTCAACGACGAGGCCAACCTCAACGTCTACGATCGCGAGTTCGGCAGGCAGCAGATTCGTATTTTCGAAGACGACCTCAAGCGCTCGCGGCGCATAACCCGGGAAGAATGGCGTAATCGCCCATGGACCGCAAAGCTGTGGGAGAACACGGTGGGCCTTGTGGGTTCGCAGTTGTAAGCGAATCACGCGCTTTCACGCGGCTCGCTGCCCGCGTGCAGGTGATCGCGTATCTCGAGCGCGCTTCATTTGCGAGACTCAGCCCCAATTCTGATCGGTATGTAGAGCGCTGCATCGCCGCGGCGCACCAGCACGGCGACGATGCCGCCCGTCGGTTGTTGCTGCACGATCCTGTTGAATTCGTCGACGCTCCTGAAGTAGACGTTGTTCACGGCGATGATGATGTCGGCCCGCTGAATCTGGCTTGTCTGTGCTGCCACGCCTTCGACGAGGAGCCCGTAGCCGATGCCGAGCGCCTTCCGCTGTTCCGGCGCGAGCTCACGCACGGTGAGTCCAAGGCGATTGGATGCCTGCGCCTGCTTGCCGTCGGGCGATGACTGCTGTGCCGTAGCGGCATCTGTCGGAAACTCTGCGAGCGTCGCTTTAACCTGTCTGCGCGTGCCGTTGCGTGAAATTTCGAGTGTGACCGGCGTGCCCGGCTTCGAAGCGGCGACGATTCGCGGAAGCTCGTTCGCGTTCTGAACGGGCTTGCCATCGAAGCTCAGGATCACGTCGCCCGACTGCAGCCCCGCCTTTGCAGCCGGGCTGCCGGGTTCGACCGAGGCGACGACTACGCCCTTGCTGTCTTCGAGCTTGAATGACTTCGCAAGCTCGGGCGTGAGCGCCTGGATCTGAACGCCGAGCCGGCCGCGCGTCACCTTGCCGGTCTGCTGCAGTTGTTTACCGACGTCGAGCGCGACTTCGATCGGGATCGCGAACGAGACGCCCATGTAGCCACCGGTGCGGCTGTAGATCGCTGAGTTGATGCCAACGACTTCGCCGCGCAGATTGAGGAGCGGTCCGCCCGAGTTGCCGGGATTTACTGCGACATCGGTCTGAATGAAAGGCACGAACGATTCGTCAGGCAGTGAACGTCCCTTCGCGCTGACGATGCCCGCAGTGATCGTATTCGCGAAGCCGAAAGGCGAGCCGATTGCGGCGACCCACTCGCCGACCTTCAGGTTCTCGGAGTTACCCAGCGTGACCGTCGGCAGCCCGGTCGCCGTCACCTTCAGCAATGCAACGTCGGTGCGCGTGTCTACGCCGACGATTTTTCCTTTGAACTCACGCGCGTCTGCCAGCCTGACGATGACTTCGTCCGCCTCGGCGACAACGTGCGCATTCGTCAGGATGAAACCGTCGCCGCTGATGATGAACCCGGAGCCGATGCCCTGACCCTTCGATTCGGGTCCCGCCTCCGGCGGGTTCGGCATGAAGCGCCGGAAGAAATCGAAAATCGGATCGTCGGGCAGATCGAGGCCGGCGCCCGCGCGAAGCTTTCGTGTCGTGACGACGTTGACGACTGCGGGACCTTGCCGCTCAACGAGCACCGTAAAGTCCGGAAGCCCGCTTGCCTGCGCGCGCGCTGTCGCGGACGCATCGGGCTGCCCCTGCGGCTTGGGCGCCGGTGCCGAGGGTATGCCTTCCGCACTGGGTGCGGCCGGGCCGGTTGCAGCCGGCTGTTCCCGACATGCACTGAAAGCGGCGACCATGAAGAGCGCGACCCACAACGTGAACACACGGGTACCAGCGGCGGACCGGTGACGGGGCGGGGCTTCGGACATACACGACTCGCTAGGGTGAGTGCTGTGAGCGCCCTTGTGCAAGGGCTGTGCCGCGTCGTACATGAAAAGGGCTGGTGAGACCGCCCGACGCGTCGGGCCTGCCTGGAGCGCCCCGATTGCTTGTTGTTGCCGCCCAGGCCCGATGCGCCGGGGATTTCAAGACGCGCGCCCGAGCCGCAGAGCAGCATGTCAAGGCACACAGTTTGCTTTCATAGCAGACGGCAACGTGTTCTTCCGGAGGGCCCAATGAATATGACGGCGCCGGTCGTCCGGTCCAAACAAATCCTCCCTCAGACTGCAAAGCAGTGGGCGGCTGAGGATTTCGCGATATCGATCGGGCTTCTACGTGAATGTCCGTATCACGGTGAGCCTTTCAAGGCGAGCCACAAGGGTCTCACGTCGAAAGCTGTCGCGACGGCAGTCATCGATCCGCTGCATCCCACGGTGCGAATTTTTGACGGGAACACGCGCGAGCTCCTGGCGGCGGTTGAGCGGGTGACAGGCGGGTACAGCGAACAGTGCGAGGTTTGCGCCGCTTCGGATCAGGAAGAATTCGACTGAGTCCGATCACAACGCTCGCATAAAAAACGCGCCGCTTTGCGTGCGGCGCGTTGCAGTGCTTGCCTTCCGGCAACCGTTCAAATCCAGAGAGCTAATACGTGCGTTGCGGCAGCCCCTGAGGTGACTGCAGCGTCCCCGCCTGGGCGGGCGGCGTGGCGGGGCGCACGGGTTGGCTGAAAACGGCCGCCGGTGCGGGCTGAGGGCTCTCGAACCTTCGCTGCTTCTCTTCAGGCGTAACGGTAATTGTGCCGGTGCTCGCCGGCGGCGGCTGAACTTTTCGCACGGACTTGGCGCCGGGCGCCGGGCTTTCTCCGTACCTCGTGCTGCCGTCAGGCATCACAGACCTGTAAAGCTCGGTGTCCGCCGCGAACGCGTTCGACGCAGCCAGGACAAAGCCAAGTATTGCCGGAATCTTCGATTTCATGAAATGCTTCTCCTCAACGCGTCATAAGGGACGCTTCGCGTGTCAACGCCTGGAATGCTTGCGGGGTGTACGTGAAGCCATAATACGGCCAGGGAACGCGGGCCTGCAACACCCTCTTGATATCCTTCGTTAGTTGCGCCAATCTGGATCTCCGAAGGGAGTCGATGCTTAAGACCTTCGGGCGGTGGTGCATAGCGTAACGCAACGATCCATTGGCGCCCCGAAGACGAATCGAACGTCCGACCTACCCCTTAGGAGGGGGTTGCTCTATCCACTGAGCTACCGGGGCTTCAAGCGCGAATTGTACATGACGCGCTTTTCGTTCAGCGCCGGTCGCCGTCCCGCCTCGCGCGCGCCTCTCAAGAGGAGAAAACATGCTGGAAAGCATCGATCACATCGTTCTCACGACCCGCGATCTCCATCGCTGCCTCTCGTTCTATACCGAAGTGCTCGGCATGACGCTGGAGCACTATGGTAAAGACCGGATCGCGCTTAAATTCGGTCCACATAAATTCAACGTGCACCCGCCGGGCTTCGACGCAAGCATCAAGGCGGGCATGCCGACGCCCGGCTCACTGGATTTGTGCTTTCTCGCTGACCGGCCGCTCGTTGCAGTGATCGCGCACCTCGAGAAATGCGGCGTCGCGATCGAGGAGGGCCCTTCGGTGCGAACTGGGGCGCGCTTCCCGATCCGCTCGGTGTATGTTCGTGATCCGGACGACAACCTGATCGAGATTTCGGAACCCTTAGTAAATGCATGATTTCTGGGCCCGTTGCGGCTACCACCTGTTGTCCCGCACCGACGATGCACGTCTACAAGTCACAGACGCATATCTACGCACCTATTTCGAGCGTCCCGAGCTGGCTCTCGTGGCCGAATCGTGTGCGCGCGAGCGCGAGCTGCACGCGCGACTACTCGAAGATCCCCGTGCCGCAGTGACCGACGAAGATCTTGCCGCGCTGGCTGACGGCGACGCGCGTGAAAACTTTTCAGTCATGCTGCGATTCCGCGATCAACTCGTCGCGGCACGTACGCTCGAAGCTTTTTATTTCGATCTCTTCCGTCGCGACGTGGCTGTTCCGCCGCCATTCATCCACCATACCGTGCAGGTCATCCTTCGCGGAATACTCGAGGGCTGCGACAACGGACTCGATGCGCGGGCCGCTGAGCTCTTCTTCCGCGCCCAAAACGTAACCGTGGAGAAAGGCACGGTGCTGGTTGGA
>JBKJPI010000444.1:0-2823 GCA_046595235.1 Burkholderiales bacterium
AACACCTGCCCGGACAGCGATGCCGATACCCTCGCCGACGAAAACGTTCTGCAGTTCGGCGCCGCGGATACGTGCTTCACGACACTCGGCGCCCTGGCCGAGCTCGGCACGATCGTCCCGAACACCGATTTCGTGGTGGTCTACAACCTCGGCCCCGACTACGTCGGAGCCAATGCCTACGCAACCGGTCCGGCCACCGGCGGCAACAAGAGCCTCATCACCGCTGTTGCGGCCGGTGCCGGCGGGGAGAACGTGGTGTCCTTCCAGTCGATTACGTTTCCCCTCGAATCACCGGGCAAGCGCTTCCACGTGATCTCGGGCCCGATCACGTATGTATGCGACACGGCCGCCGGCACCCTGCGGCGTCTGAGCGGTTATCCAATCGCGGCTGCACAGCCCGTTCCGCCCGTCGGCGGCACCTCGGCGCGGGTTGCGCAAGGGATCACCGCATGCACGGTGACCTACGACCAGAACGCCATCAACCAGCGGACGGGGATCGTGTCGATATGGCTGCGTTTTGCCGATCCCTCCGGCGGTGCGAATGTGAATCTGTTCCAGCAGGTGCAGGTGCGCAACGTGCCATGATGAGACGGGCACGTCGGCTGCGCATTTACGGTGGGGCTCAGCGCGGCTTCACCATCGTTGCGGCGGTTTTTCTGATTACGATCCTGTCGCTGCTGAGCGCATACCTCGTCGGCATACGCGTCTATCAGGAGCTCAACGTGACGCTCGATACGCTCGGCACCCGCGCCTACGCAGCGGCACGATCCGGCGCAGAGTGGGGCGCCTACAACTCGCTCCGGAACAACACGTGTACCGCCACGACAGCACTCGCGTTAGGGGGGTCGCTCTCCGGATACACGGCGACCGTGACGTGTGCACGCAGTACCTACAATGAAGGCGGCACCGCGGTTCTCATCGATACGATCATCGCCAACGCCTGCAACCAGCCGCTCGCCGGCAACTGTCCGAATACAGCGCCGGGGACGAACTACGCCGAGCGGCAGATGACTTTCATGGTGAGTCCGTGACCGCCTCCGGTGTATCCCTCACTTTGCGTTTTGTGTTCGCCGCATCGCTCGTGCTGATGTGTGGCAGTGCAGGTGCCGCCTCGCGCTTCGCGGTCGCCAGCGCGGCGTGGAACCTGACGAGCACCTGGGCGGCAACTTCAGGGGGGGCGGCCGGTGCCTCGATACCCGTCGCCGGCGATACCGTATCGATCGGCGAAGCCGCGACCTCACGCGCTGTCACGATCCCTGCCGGGTACGCTGCGAACGCCGCGAGTATCACCATCGGCAATGCGGGCCAGGCCGGGGGGGACTCGCTGACCCTGTCCGCCGCGACCGCGTCTCTGACGACGAGCGGGGCAATTACCGTAACCGGGCCCAACACCAATACGATCAATACCATGGACGTCGGTGCCGGCACGATGACCGTCGGCGGAGGACTGACGTTGACCGGTGGCACCAACACCCGGCAGGCGCGGTTGTCCATAAGCACCGGCACAGCAACGGTGACGGGCGCGGTCACTGTAACCAACTTGAACTCGCTGGTCACATTCGGCGGCGCAGGCACTCTCAACATCGGCGGCGATTTTACGAACAACACTGCAACCTTCACCCGCAGCACCGGGACGGTTGTCTACAACGGAAGCGGCGCGCAGAACGTAGGGGCCTATGCCTACAACAATCTCACGATCAACAAAAGTGCCGGCACTGCCAGCGCAACAGGCATTACGACGGTAGCTGGTAACCTCGCGGTTACTGCCGGCACTTTCAACCTCGTCGGGTTCGACTTCACCGTAACCGGGACCACCGCGGTCACCGGAACCCTTGCGTTCGCCACGTCCGCCGCGGGTATCAAGACATTTACGGGTGCCGTTACGATCGGGGGCGGCGGCGTTTGGAATAACGCAATCAACGAAGCGATCACCCTGAACGGAAATCTCACGAATAACGGCACGTTCACCGCAGGCACCGGCCTCTATGCATTGAGCGGCGCCGCGATCCAGACCATCACCGGGACTGCCGGCGCCACGACGACGTTCGGCAGCCTCACACTCAACAATGTAAACGGTATTACGATGACCGCCGGCGGCACCCACAACGTGACTGTCAGCACGACGCTGACGCTGACGGCGGGCTCCGTCCGGACCAATGACAACGTGCTGTATATCGCGAGCGGGAACGCCATCGCCGGGGCCGGGGCCACTTACTTCGTCGTCGGGAACCTGCGTAAGCCGTTTCCGGTGAATGCCGGCGCAACGGCCCGCACCTTCGAAGTGGGAACGACAACCGGATCGGTTCGCTATGCGCCCGCTACGCTGACGATTACGGGCGTCACCACGGCGGGTGATGTCACCGTTACGACTACAGCGGCCTCGCATCCCTCGCTCGCCAGCTCGGGGCTCGATACCACGACGCCTCATAAGCTGAATCGCTACTGGACGGTCTCGGGCAGCGCGCTCGTCTATTCATCGTACAGCGCCCTTTTCACTTTCGTCGCGGCGGACCTCGACGCGGGTGCAAATGCTCTTTCTTTCCTGGGCGCGCGATACTTCCCGGCTGCGCCGGCCGTGGGAACATGGAACCCAACCGGCAGCAATGGCAACACCGCAACCTCGATTACGCTCTCGAGTCTGACTGCCTTCGGCGACTTTGCAGTCGGTGAGGCGCTCGCATACAACGCGGCTCTCGGCCGCTTCAACGCGTATGACCCTTCGCCATTGACCGTCACCGGGTCGGTGCACGGCCACATCCGCACCAAAGTTGCGGGTACTGCGTTCAGCCTGACCGTCGTCCATCTGGATGCGGGCGGCACCGC
>JBKJPI010000261.1:0-4963 GCA_046595235.1 Burkholderiales bacterium
CTTTTTTTGATTGAATGAAGCGCCTGGTGGACCTAGTGGAAGTACATACCGCCGTTCACCAAATAGGTCTGGCCGGTGATAAATCCGGCGTCCTCGCTCGCGAGGTAGATCATCAACGACACTACTTCCTGCGGCTTGCCGAGCCGGCGGATGGGCTGGCCGGGTTTAAGGCCTTTCTCCTTCTGAAACGCATCGCGCTCGACGTCGATCGTGCCGGGGCCGATACAGTTCGCGGTGATCTCGTGTGGGGCAAACTCGCGCGCGATGCCGCGGGTAAATCCCACGATCCCGAGCTTCGCCATACCCTTCGATACGCTGCCGCCGAGAAACGGCGAAACCCCGGAGAAATTGATGATGCGGCCCCAGCGCTGTTTCATCATGATCGGCAGCGCGGCGCGGCAGATGTTGCGTGGTCCGGTGAGGTTCACGGCGAAGTTGGTCTCCCAGGCTTCGTCGCTTTCCTCGAGGAACGCACCTTCGGCACCGCGGTTCACCGCGTTATTGAGGACAACGTGGAGCGAGCCGAGATTGTCCTGTACCTTAGAGATGAAAGCGTTCACTGAGGCCTTGTCGGAGACGTCGCACTTTTCGGCAACGACTTTAACGCCGAGATCGCGGATCTCCCGCGCCGCTTCCTGCAGCTCGTCCATCTTGCTGCTCGTGCAAATCGCAAGGTTCGCGCCTTCCTTGGCGAAAGCAAGGGCCGCAAGCCGACCCATGTTGCGGCTTGCTCCGGTAATAAGAACCGTTTTGCCGTTAAGTCCCATCTCCATGGTCGCCCCTCAGCCTGTCGTTCAATGTGGATTCGGGATTCTACTGTCAGTTTCTGGACGCGAGACCCGCGGACCAGTAAGTTACGCCGCGAGGAGGATTCAAAAAATGACCCGACGACATCACGTAATCTCGATTTTGCTGTTCGGCGTGTTCGCGATGCAGACCGCACATGCTCAGACTTACCCGACGCGTCCGGTGCGCATACTGGTACCGTTATCGCCCGGAGGGGGCATGGATGCCGTCACGCGCGGCCTCGCGCAAAAGCTCGGCGATGCTTTCACCCAGACCGTGGTCGTCGACAATCGTCCTGGAGCCGGCAGCACGATTGCCCTGGAGATCGTCGCGGCAGCAGCGCCCGACGGTCACACCCTCATGATGTCGAGTCTGACCCCTATTATTCATCCGTTGCTTTACAAGTCGCGCTTCAGCCTTGCACAGGATTTCACACCCATCTCGCAAGTGACTGCACAGGGCTACGTGCTCACCGTCCATCCCACCATCCCTGCCAGGTCGGTGCCGGAGCTCGTGCAATACCTGAAGGCAAACCCGGGAAAGCTCAACTTCGCCTCCTCCGGAATCGGCAGCCCGATCCACATGGCCGGCGAGCTTTTACAGGTTGCCACCGGAACGAAGATGATCCATATCCCCTACAAGGGCATCGGCGCTGCGTATACCGACCTCGTCGGCGGGCGCATCCAGGTGGGCATCGTCACGATCATTTCCTCGATTCCTCATGTGCAGGCGGGGCGCCTGCGCCCTCTCGCCGTCACTACGGCGAAACGGGTGGCGGCCGTACCCGACATCCCGACGTTCGCCGAAGCCGGCGTCAAAGGCGTGGTGGTCGTGAACTGGTACGGGCTCATCGCGCCGCCGCGAACCCCGAAGGCCATCGTGGATCGCATCGCGAAGGAAACTTACGCCGCCATGCATTCGCCCGACATTGTGAAGCGCCTCGCGGGAGAGGGGTCGGAGCCGGTCGGGAGCTCGCCCGCGGAGTTCGCCGCCCACATCCGCGCAGAGCACGAGCAGTGGAGCCGCGTCATCAAGCAGGCGGGGATACGCGGTGAGTAGCATAATTACGCGCTCGACTTTTCAACCAGCGGAGACCTGCCTTGAGCGTTTTACGTATTATTTTTAAAAAGCTGCTTGCGTACTTTGTCGTGTTCTTCGTGCTGGCATCTGGCGCAAGCTTGGCGCAGGACGCCACCGATAAACCTTTCGAGCCCACCGTCGGCCAGGAAGGCAAAGACGTCATCTGGGTGCCCACGCCTTTCGCGCTCGTCGAAAAGATGCTCGACATGGCCAAGGTGACGCCGAAGGATTTCGTGATGGACCTCGGTTCGGGCGATGGCCGCAATGTAATTGCCGCGGCGAAACGCGGTGCACGCGCGCTCGGCGTCGAATACAACCCGAAGATGGTCGAGCTTTCAAAAGAACGTGCTGTGAAAGAAGGCGTCGCGGATAAAGCGCAGTTCGTGCAGGGTGACATGTTCGAAGCGGATATTTCGAAGGCGACCGTGCTGGCGCTCTTCCTCCTGACGGACAACCTAAACAAGCTCGCGCCGAAGTTTCTGTCAGCGCAACCGGGCACACGCATCGTTTCGAACGGTTTCGAGATCAGCGGCTGGACGGCGGAAGAAACGCAGCGTAGCGAAGGCGAGTGCGGCAGTTGGTGCACGGCTCATCTTTATATCGTTCCCGCGAAAGTGGCTGGCACCTGGAAGCTCGGTCAGGGTGAGCTCATCCTCGAGCAGAAGGCGCAGACGCTCTCCGGAACGTGGGCCGCTGCAGGCAAAAGCACTGCAATCAGCAATGCAAAGTTGCGCGGCGACCAGATCGTATTCACCGCCGGCGGGTCCGAGTATTCGGGCCGCGTGAGAGGCGACACGATGCAGGGCCGGGTTAAAGGCATGTCCAGCGGCGCGTGGGCCGCCACACGCTCCGACCTCTGAACTCTTCCGGCACAGTGGTCGAGGCCGACTCCATCGCGTTGCTGAAGGCGCTGCACTTCGCCGCGGACAAGCATCGCGACCAGCGGCGCAAGAACGTGGAAGCGTCGCCCTACATCAACCACCCGATCGAAGTCGCCGAGCTCCTGGCGCGCGTCGGCGGCGTGTCGGATCTGGTGACGCTGCAGGGTGCAATCCTTCACGACACGATCGAAGATACCGACACCACGCCTGAAGAGCTCGAACAGGTCTTCGGGCCCGAAGTCCGTGGCGTGGTCGAGGAAGTCACCGACGACAAGAACCTGCCGAAATCTGATCGCAAGCGCCTTCAGATCGAGCACGCGCCGCATATTTCGGAACGCGCCCGCCTGATCAAGCTTGCGGACAAGATTTCGAACGTACGCTCCGTGACGGAGACGCCGCCGGCGAACTGGCCGCTGGTGAGGCGGCAGGAGTATCTCGATTGGACAGAGCAGGTCTGCTCCGGATTGCGCGGGTGCAATCCCGAGCTCGAGAAGCTCTACTGGGACCTGCTCGCCCAGGGGCGCCGGGTACTGGGCGCCCTCGAGGAGTAAGGGCGGCGCTCGACAACGTCCGAAAGTGAAAATCTACTTTCGGCCGGAACAGCAAGTTAGCACTCAAGGCTTGGGGCGGCCCGGCGCCTGAATTGCGGAAAGAAGAAAGAAGCAACGAAGGACCGAGTGGTTTGCAGCTCGGGCTCGCCGTCCTACTCCGGCTTGAGCCCCGCGGCTTTGACGAGGGTCGCGGCAGTCGCCTGTTCCTGCCTGATGAACGCGCGGTACTCATCCGGACTGCTCGTCTTTACTTCGGACGCCTGAAAGTCGAGCTCCTTCCGCGTCTCCGGCGCATTCACCGCCTGCAGCATTGTCGCGTGCAGCTTCTTGATGATGGCGGGAGACGTGCCCTTAGGCGCAGAGATGCCGTTCCAGCCGTTGTAGCTGAAGCCGGGGAGCGTCTCGGCGATCGGCGGAATGTCTCCGAAGAGCGGCGACCGATACGGCAGCGTATGGCCGAGCGCTCTGATCTGGCCCGAGCGTATGAGCGTCATCACTGAAGGCGCGGGCGGACACTGCCATTGCGATTCGTTCGCGCGCACGGCGATCGTGCCGCCGCCGCCTTTGTAAGGCACGTGCAGCGACTTGATCTTTGCGGCCACCATGAACATCACGCCGCTCAGATGGCTTTGAGCACCAACGCCCGCGGAAGCCATGTTGAGGTTGCCGTTCCTGGAGTTCGCATAATCGATGAACTCCCGCACCGTTTTTACGGGCAGCGTGATATTGGTGATGAGCACGTTCGGCGTCACGGCGTATTGGCCGATGTGCGCGAAACCATTCACGGGGTCGTAAGGAATTTTCTTGTGCAGTTGCGGGACGATCGTCAACGCCGCCGCAGAGCCGCCGAGAATCGTATAGCCGTCAGGAGCCGCGTTGGTTGCGACTTCCATACCGAGAAGGCCACCGGCGCCGGGCCGGTTGTCGACGACGATCTGCTGGCCGAGGAGCTGACCCATCTTCGTCGCCATGATGCGACCGAGTGTGTCGGCACCGCTGCCCGGTCCGATGGTCACGATCATGCGAATGGGCCGGTTGGGGTAGTCCTTCGGCGCGTCGGCTGCGGACGCGAGCACCGGCGTTAATGCCACCGCAACCAGCATGCTGATGCTGCTCTTCTTCATTCGGTCGAGTCCGCGCTGGGTCATTTTTCTTCGCTCCTTCTACATGCGATTACTTGGCCAGCCCAAGCTCGACCATGAGGGCTCGCTGCAAAACATTGTCCCGCTCCATCTGCTTCCTTACGTCCGCACTCGTCCTGTAAGCATTCGACCAGAAGTTCTCCTCGAGCTCTTTTTTCCATTCGGGTGACTCGCTCATCCGCAGCATGATGTCTTCCCAATACGCAACCTGCGCGGGGGCCATACCTTTGGGACCGACAAAGCTCCGCCAGTTGACGACGATTGCATCGAACCCCTGCTCGCGCCACGTCGGCACGTCCGCGAGCACACCTGTCAGGCGCTGCGGTGAGGTCACCGCGAGCACGCGAACCTGTCCATTTCGCAGCAGCGAAGCGGCGAATGCTGCCGTCACCGGCGCGGCATCGATGTGCCCACCCATGACTGCCGTGGTCGCAGCGCCGCCCGATGGAAAAATCACAGTCTTCATTTTCCTGACTTCAATGCCGCCTTCCTTCAACGCGACCGCTGCGCCCTGATGGTTGGG
>JBKJPI010000580.1:0-3242 GCA_046595235.1 Burkholderiales bacterium
AATAACTGGAACTTGGCACTTGTAATCATGGGCACCTGCGGGCTTTTCGCCTTCGCTCGCTGTCAGCAAGTCGCGTCTTCTAGCGCGGAGCAGCAAATTGCTGCGAACTATACCTGATAGCTCGAGGATTTCGCAACGTTTTTTGAGTCATTTCCATTACCGCGGCCGTGCTGTTCCAAGGGTGTCGTTTCGACGCCGGGCACAGCCGCCTTCGGCGGCGGCTGCGTATCGCGGCGCGAGCCGAACTCGTGTGCATAAACCCACGTGAACTCCGCGCCAATGAGGAAGATCTGTGCCGAGTAATACACCCACACCATGAATAGAACGAGGGAACCCGCAGCACCGAACCCCGTGGCGACTTCACTCTTGCCGAGGTAGAGGCCGATGAGCACCTTGCCCACTGCGAAAAGCAACGCCGTGACTGCGGCCCCGACCCACACATCGGGCCAGCGTATGTGCACGCGGGGAATAATCTTATAGATGAGCGCGAAAAGAATGGTCATGAGGCCGAAGCTCACGACAAGATCGAGCCCATGGCCTAGCAGTTCCCACCCGATGAACCAGGCGCCCCACCATTTCCCGATCGCGGCCAGCACCGCACTGATGACAAGTGAGACCATCAGCAGAAACGCGACGCCGAGGATCATCGCGACGGACAGCAGACGCGAGCGCGCGAATCCCGCAACGCCGCCCGTCTTCTTGAGGATCGGCGCGCGCCAGATCCGGTCCAGTGCGTTCTGTAACTCACCCAGAACCGTAGTAGCGCCGACGATGAGGACGACGAAACCTATGACCGCCGCAATTGCGCCCTCTTTTGGAGTGCTCGCGCTCGCAAGCATCTGCTCGATCGCACGGGCGCCTTCGGCGCCGACGAGTCCCGCCAGCTGCGAGAAAAGCTCGCCGCGCACGGCTTCTTCCCCAAAGAAGAAGCCGGCGATCCCGAGCACGATCAACAAGAGCGGCGCGATCGAGAACAGCGTGTAATAGGAGAGTGCCGCCCCCATGCTGGGCGCATAATCGTCCGCCCAGGCGGTCAATGCTTTCACGGCCAGGCCGCGGAACTGCCAAATGGTCATGCGCGCTCCAATAATGTAGACGCCGCGATTCTGGGCGGGTAGGCCTTCGACGACTCACGCAAAGCACGTACCAAATATTCCGGGCGGCATACCCCTTGCACCCGAGCGTGCATGACGCCTACACGCATATTCCCCGTTTTGTGCCTGCTCGCCGCCGGCTGTGCACCGCTGCCATACGATGCGGAGGGCCTGCCCTCTGAGGCCCGCATGAAACAGGCGGCCGATCTTTACCTGTCGTGCGTCTCCCGGGAAGCCGAAAAAGACATGAAGAATCCGGCCGACGCGGAAGATATTGCCACCGCAGCCCATGGCCGCTGCTGGACCGAATGGGAAACTTACGGTGCGGCGACTCGCGCCAACTTTCGCAGGGACGCACTAACTTCCGGCGAAATCCAGTTCGCCGCAGATCGAAGCGAGGGGCATCTCAGGCAATTCGAGCGTGAAGCGCGCCGCGGGATCGTGGACACAATTGTCACTCGCAGCTTGAAGAGCACCTCGAAACCCTGATAGTCTTGCGCCCGGGCACACACATTGCTCAGAGCTGGCGGGCCAATGCAGAACTTATGCGGCCGCAGGTTTAATTTCACACGGGAGGTCAGATATGAAGAAGCTAATAGTGACGTTGGTTGCAGGTTGCCTGTCGGTAGCAGTGGCGGGTGCGTACGCGGCGCAAGGTTCTCCGGCAGATACGGACAAAGCCGGCCGTGCAGGACCGGGTACCGCTGCAGGCGAAGCGGGTGCATCCAATCCTGGCTCGAGCAGCATGAAAGGCGGCACGGGGATGAAGAGCGGCTCCTCCTCGTCCATGGGTAGCGGCGCATCGACCAGCAGCGGCTCATCCATGGGTTCGTCGACCAGCGGCTCCGGAATGGGCGCAAGCGCCACGACCGGCGGCAGCGGTTCTTCCGCTTCAGCCAGCACCGGCACGGAAAGCACGCGCAGCAGCCGTCGCGCTCGTCGCGCCTCGAAAGGCTGATCAGTTTCCGAACAGCATCAGGCATTAGCAAAAAGGGCGCTTCGGCGCCCTTTTTGTTTGTGCGGCCCTACAGCAAGTTTTCGCGCGCAGCGTTATGGTGCTGGCTTTCGACAACGCTGCTGCGCGTGTGCATCGGCACGCGGCCGAGATGTCCCTCGCTTAGTGCAACGTCGGCGATGCGTCAAGAGGTTCGTTAATACATGGCGACATGTCGGTTCTGTAACGTTGACGACTTGATTAGTGGATGAAGCTTCTACAAAATGGACGGCCACTCGCGCTGCTGCCGGACGTTCAATGACCATTACCAAAGCCGACCTGGCTACACTTCTCCACGAAAATCTGGGCCTCAACAAACGCGAGGCAGCGGAAATCATCATGGACTTCTTCGAAGCGATTTCTGCCGAGCTACAGCGCGGCGAATGCGTGAAGCTGTCAGGATTCGGCGTTTTCTGTTTGCGCAACAAGAACAGCCGGCCCGGGCGCAACCCGAAAACCGGCGAGATCATCCCGGTATCCGCGCGGCGCGTGGTGATGTTCCATCCCTCGCACATACTGAAAAATCAGGTGCATGCAGAACAACCGGCGACGATGGCTTCGCCTGCGGCTCGTCCGCGACGTGCGGAAGAACGCGACGACGAAGAGATCTCGGTTCCCGGCTAGCGGAGTCCGCGCGACAATCGCGCCCGGTAACGCTTAAAGCGGGGGTGTCCGGCGCCCGGTGACAAGTTGGAGAACGAGCACCACCACTGCGATCACCAGCAGCACGTGGATCAGACCCCCGAGCGTGTAGGACGTCACCAGTCCAAGCAGCCACAACACCAGTAACACTACGATCAGCGTATAGAGCATGGTTGTCTCCCTGTCGGAGCCCTGCGATATGCAACCGCCGCGCCTGCCAGCGGCGTCTAGCGTTCCCGCGCAGCTTCGCTTGCGGCCTTCTGTAACGGCGACAGCAGATACTCGAGCACGGTGCGGCGTCCGATGTGGACTTCAGCCGTTACTGCCATGCCCGGAACGAGCTTGAGGCGACCGACAGGACCGTTATCTGCGCTCGAAAGCCGAACGCGCGCACGATAGGCGAGCTCCGGGAGCGGCTTCGAAGTGCCGTCAGGCAGGCCGGGTTTGTCATGCGCATCGGCGCTGACCTGGTCGACGATCCCGTCGATCAAGCCATACTTCTGAAAAGGATA
>JBKJPI010000631.1:0-6068 GCA_046595235.1 Burkholderiales bacterium
ATCGACGGGCGCCTGCGCTTCCGTGACCGCCTGCTGGAGACGCACTTCGAAAGCCTTGCCGGCGCGCGCGAGCTGCGCGGGGCGCTGTGCGGCAGCGCCGAGCGTCAGCTCCTGGGACATGGTGAGTCGAAGCGGATCCGCCGGTGGCGTTGCTGGCGCAGGCCGCGGAGGTTCCAGCCTCACAGTGAGCTCGGACGCCTTGAGCCGTTTCTCGGTCCAAGGCAGGGCGAGGCCCGGAAGGCCAAGGCCTGCGGTACCGAACTGCATCGAAAGAATCAGAGCGTGGACGGCAACCGAAAACGCCAGGGCGTAGGAAAGGCGTTTTCGATGACGGGTCGGCCGCCGAGAGCTCCACAGGACCCGGACCACGCGCCGGTTTACCGGGTGCTGATTGATCACGCGCCAGATTCTAGCGTGACCGGTGCGGTGGGCGTCGGCCGGCGCGCTTTCGGCGCTTTACGTGGAACGATGAACGCAGTCAGTCGACTTTCGCACCGGTCCTTTTAACCACGTCCGCCCACTTAGCGATCTCACGCTTCACGAGATCGGCGAATTGCTCAGTCGTTCCACCGACGAGATCGTAGCCTACGCCCCCGAGTATTTGTTTGGCCGCCGGCGAGACAAGCGCTGTGTTCACTTCGGCATCACAGGAAACGGCGCAACGAATCAAGATGCGGGCCCCGCTGCCGTTACCACCTCGGTAAAGGAACCACCAGCCTCGCGCTTCATGCCGTTACAGATTGCAACCAATGTCAGCGCGCTCGGCGCCACCCGGCTTGCCCGCTCTACCGAGTCGGCAACGCTGACGGCTATCAAACGCCTGTCGAGCGGACTGCGGATCAATAGCGCTGCGGATGACGCCGCGGGCCTTGCGATCAGCGAACGCATGACGTCGGCTATCCGGGGAGCCGAGCAGACAAAGCGCAATATCAACGACGCTGTCTCGTTCATGCAGGTTGCGGACGGCGTTATGAATAGCGTAGTTGAAAGGCTCCAGCGTTTGCGGGAGCTCGCGGTGCAGGCCGGCAATGCTACGTACAGTCAGAACGACAAGGCCGCGTTGCAGGAGGAAGCTGCGCAGCTGCTCGAAGGCATCACGACCGATGCCGATGGCGCGCGCTTCAACGGCGAGGAGCTGTTTTCCCAAAGCACCTTCAGCATTGGCGGCGACGAGAACAAGCGCCTCATGCTCGATCGCCTCAAGATCGGCTGGCTCAACGAGGCGGAACGGCTGGTTCAGACGCATTTCGGGATCACTGCGGACGGCGCGTCGCTCGTTATCGACGTCAACGATTTCACCGACGGGAGCTCGGGCGTTCTCGCGTTAGTCGAAGGGCTCGTGGGCGCTAACGGCTCGTGGTACAACCTTCACATGCGGTTCGATATGGCCGATTTCGGACCGCCGAATCTATCCAGTGATCGCATCGTCGCGCACGAGATGGCGCATGCGGTCATGGCGCGTACCATGAATTTCTCGGCTTTGCCTAACTGGTTCCGCGAAGGGACTGCTGAATTGATTCACGGCGCTGACGAGCGTCTCGCGGGTGCGATCGCGGGTGGTGGCGTGGCTGCTGTCGTGGCTACGGTCGCCGGTGGTTTCTCTTACGAAAGCGCCTATGCGGCGAGCCGATACCTTCATCACCAGTTGAAGGAGCTCGGCGTCGCTGGTGGTATCAAAGGCATCATGCAGTATCTGGATCAGGACCAGACGGCAAATCTCGATACGGCTTTGAACGCGGTCACTGGGGGCGTCTACGCAAACACAGCCGCGTTTGTCGCGGACTTTTCGGCCAACGGCGCGACCTACATCACGACTGAGATGAACCTTACGAATGCCGACACTGGTGCCATCGGTAACCTCGATGCCGATGGCGGTGTCTCGCGCAGTTCCAATGACGTCATCAGTGACACGGTGAGTTACCCGAGCGTGCTGGAAGGTTTCGCCGAGCGTTACTCGACGATCGGCGGAACGACCGAGACGAAGCAATATGTACTGCAGATCGGCGAAAACATGGGCGAAACGATGACCGTGGGCCTTGCTGCGATGAATGCCTCCGCGCTTGGGCTGAGGGGGTTGGATCTGCGCGGGTTTGCGCCGATCAACATCATGCATCTCGACGAAGCGCTCGGATTCGTAAACACACAACGAGCGGGCGTGGGCGCTTCGCTCTCTCGTCTCGACTCGATCGCCACTACGCTTGCGACGAAGTCGGAGAACCTCTCGGCCGCGCGCTCGCGTATCAAGGATGCAGACTATGCGTCCGAAACGGTCGAGCTTGCGAGAACGCAGATCCTGCGCGAATCGGCAACCTCGATGGTGGCGCAGGCGAATGCAACACCGCAAATGGTGCTGGCTCTCCTGAGATAAGGTTCTCGTTGTTCGATGGGCAGACGGATGGGACAATCGGCCCGACTTCAAGCAGGAACGGAGCGTGAACGTGTCCGCAGCTCTCGACGAGTTTCAGTTTTTTCTCGAGAAAGAATGGTCTGACGGTTTTCCGGTCGTGACGCCGACCGAAGAGCGCGTGCAATGGATGCTCGACGGTACGCGCTGCGATCCCGAAGAGATCATCGGCCATGTGCCGCCGGCCGGCGAAGTGATGAGTGTGCGCGACGTGGCGATTCATGCGCTCATGGCGGGCTGCCGGCCCGAATATCTTCCCGTAGTGGTCGGCGCCATGCGCATCATCCTGCGTGAAGAATTCAACATGGGGGGTGTGCAGTGCACGATGCACGGCGTGGCGCCACTCATGATCGTCAACGGGCCGCATGCGAAAACAGTTGCGTTGAACGGCAGCAGCGGCTGCTTCGGTCCGGGGTTTCGCGCGAACGCGACGATAGGCCGCGCGGTGCGTCTGTTGCTCATGAATCTTGGTGCAGGCCTGGCGGGTAAGGCCTCGGCGACCGTCTTTGCCTCGCCCATTCGCTACACCGCGTGCCTCACTGAAAATGTGGAGCACACGCCGTGGGACACGCTTGCGGTATCGCGCGGCTATGCGCCCACCGATAACGTAATCACCTGCGCAATGGTCGAAAGCCCGCGCCTTCACTTCGACGACGTGAGCACGGAGCCCGAGCGCCTTCTTCGCGGCATCGCCGATTCGATGACATCCACAGGCTCGTGGAACATGTGGTTCAGCTCGGATGTCGTGGTGGCGATGACGCCGCAGCACGCCGGTCTGTGTGCAGGCGCCGGCATGAGCCGCGCTGACGTGCAGCGACGCCTGTGGGAGCTTGCCGAGCGGCCGCAGGCCAATCTGAAGCGCGGCGGCAACTGGCGCCCGGAGCGTGCGCGCGCCATGGGTATCGATCCCGACGATGACTCGCAACCGATCAAGGCAGTCAAGGACGTGAACCGTCTTCACCTGCTCGTGGCAGGTGGAATGGGACCGATCACCGCGGTATGCCATGGCTGGAACGAATCCAGTCATGCAGTCCATGGTAAGTATGAGGTTTGAACGAACGATGAAATGCACGAGGAGCCCAGCATGCCCAATGACTTGCCCTTCATAGATCCGACGCGAGGCGGCAGCAAAACCAGGCTCCAGCGGGCGGCACGGCCGATGGATCTCGCAGGGAAGGTGGTCGGTCTGCTCGACAATACGAAGGAACAGGCCGACATCATCCTTGCGGCTGTGGGTGAGGACCTGCGCAAGCGCTACGGCGTTGCCGACGTCATCATCCAGCGCAAGGAATTCTTTTCGAAGCCCGCAAAACCCGAGCTGCTCGACGACATGGCGAAGAAGGTGCAGGTCGCGATCGCGGCCGTGGGCGGCTGAGGGTCCTGCACGTTGTGCAGTGTGCACGACACAGTCGAATTCGAGAAACGTGGCATTCCCGCGACCATGATCCTCACCGGCGTGTTCACAAACGCTGCAATCCACCAGTTCCGGACGCGCGGCCTTGAGGGGCATCCATTCATCGAGCTGCCGCACCCGATCAGTAATCTCACGCCGGTGCAAATGCGGGAAGTGACACTGCGTTATGTCGACGAGATCGTCCGGCATCTGACGAGCTGAGGTAGAACACGTGCCCCACTGCCGTCGTGCATGGTTCTGTATCGCCACGCTGATCGCCGCGTCTGCTGCGGCGCAGGAGTACCCCGTGCGGCCGATCCGCACGGTGGTGCCGTTCGCGCCGGGCGGTGCAGTCGATATCGTTGCGAGAATCGTCGCGCAGCGGCTCGGCACGAATCTCGGGCAAACAGTGGTCATCGACAATCGCGCCGGTGCGGGCGGCACGATCGGCACCGATATTGTGGCGAAAGCAAGGCCTGATGGTTACACGCTGCTCATCGGAAGCATGGGGGTCGCGGTGAACGCGGTTTTGTATCCGAAGCTCCCGTACGACACGCTCAAGGATCTCACACCTGTGACGATGCTCGCCGAGCAGCCGAACGTCATCGTGGTGCACCCTTCGGTGCCCGCAGCGTCGCTGCGCGATCTCATCGCGCTCGCGAGAGCAAAGCCCGGTCAGATCAGCTACGCGTCGGGGGGTATCGGCAGCAACAGCCATTTCGCGACCGTGCTTTTCCTGATGGCCGCGAAGATCGACATGCTGCACGTGCCATATAAGGGGCTGGGGCCCGCGGTCACGGAGCTCGTGGGCGGGCAAGTGCAGATGGCTGTATCGAACGTGTCGACCGCGCTCCCCCATATAAAGGCCGGGAAGCTGCGACTGCTTGCGGTCACGACGAAGAAGCGCTTTCCACTTCTTCCCGATGCGCCTACTGCCGATGAGTCCGGCGTGCCGGGTCACGAAAGCAGCGGCTGGTATGGGCTGTGGGCTCCTGCAGCGACACCGGCGCCCATCGTGGCAAAGCTGAATACGCAGGTGACGCAAATTCTCAATTCGGCGTCGATGAAAGAGCAACTCGGTGCGCAGGGTCTTGACGCGATACCTACTGCGCCAGAGGCGTTCTCGAGGCGCCTTCGCATGGAGATCGATCAGTGGGGCAAAGTCGTGCGGGCCACCGGCGCGAAGCCCGAGTAGGTCGTTACCTGCACCTCTCCACGCGCCATGGATAGTTATCAGGCCCGCCTGAACGCAAGCCAGGCGGCGTATGCATCGACGCATCTGGCGTCGCAGAACTTCGGTGCGGGCGACTATCGGCGCAACATTCTCTCTACGGCTCGCGCGCGCTTCGGGCCGTGGTTCGATGCTGTAAATCCGGCGCTCCAGCTGCGAGACGGCTTCGATCGCCTCGACGCCTCGCAGGCGCTGGCCTTCAATCTGTTCTTTCCTTTCATGGACGCTGTCACGCGGCGCATGGATGGGCGACTTCTCGCGTGCCTGGGACTTCCACCGATCCTCCACTACGAGGGGGCGTTTGACAAAGTGCTCGACGGACGAGAGGGCACGCGCTTCGATTTTTATCTCGAAGAATCGGGCGGCCAGAAAATATTCCTGAACCTGAAGCTTGCCGAGACCACATTTGGCAGCGGTGAAATCGATCCGGCACACCGTCAAATATTCGACCGGGACTGCAAGCCGTTCCTGCTCGATCGCGTCGATGCCCAGTGGCTGCTCGACGACGCGTCCTCCCTGCACGAGAACGTTCTTCGGCACGTGGCTTACCTGGGACGGTATCCGGACAGCGGCCTCGTGTTTATATATCCCAAAGCCAATGAAAGCCTGACCGCTTCGGACAACGTCATCAAGCGGATCGTCTCGAAATCGCTGGCGCCTCGCGTCGCCATTCTTTACCTCGAGCCGCTCGTCACGCGAATTCTCAAAGCGACTGAAGGCGATGCTGCCTTACACGCTCACTTTCTGGAGTTCGGCGAGAAGTATCTGATCTTGCGATAGCATACGCGCTCAATTTCCGCGGCGCTTCCCATGCACGAAGAAGATCTGGCACCCGCTTACAAGGCGCCCCCCGGCGCCTGCGACACACACTTTCACGTCTTCGGGCCCCTCGACAAATATCCGGTTGCGACGCGTTCGCGCTACGAGCCGCCGTACGCGCCGCTGGACGAATACATAACTGTTGCAAAGAAGCTGGGCATCGAACGGATGGTGTTCGTGCAGCCGAGCGCTTACGGTACCGACAACACCTACATGCTCGA
>JBKJPI010000676.1:0-9310 GCA_046595235.1 Burkholderiales bacterium
AAAAGAAGGACGGCGACTGGGTGACGCACCAGTGGATCAAAAAAGCGGTGCTGCTCTCGTTCCGGCTGCAGGAAAACGAAGTCCTGTCCGATGGCTATTCACGCTATTACGACAAAGTGCCTTCGAAATTCGCGGACTATGACGCGGCCCGGTTTGCATCGGCCGGCTTTCGCGCAGTGCCTCCAGCAGCGGTCCGCCAGGGCGCCTTCATCGCAAAGAACGTCGTCCTCATGCCTTCATTCGTGAACATCGGCGCGTATGTCGACGAAGGGACGATGGTCGATACCTGGGCAACCGTCGGATCGTGCGCCCAGATCGGCCGCAACGTTCACCTGTCGGGGGGCGTGGGCATCGGCGGCGTGCTCGAGCCGCTTCAGGCCAACCCGACGGTCATCGAAGACAACTGCTTCATCGGCGCACGCTCCGAAATCGTGGAAGGCGTGATTGTCGAAGCGGGCAGCGTCGTGTCGATGGGTGTGTTCATCGGTGCGAGCACCAAGATCTACCGGCGCGACACTGGCGAGATTTCGTATGGCCGCGTGCCGGCCGGTTCCGTTGTCGTCTCCGGGTCACTCCCCTCCGCCGACGGCCGCTGCAATCTCTATTGCGCTGTCATCGTGAAGCAGGTCGATGCCGGAACACGGGCAAAGACGAGCATCAACGAGCTCCTCCGGAGCGACTGATATCCGCGAACGAAGCGGCGTGGACCTTGCGCCGTGAACGTTCTGGCACAATAGGCCGCAGTCGGCCGGAACAAGACCGGCCGCACATGCGTCAGCACTCGGGGAACCGCCATGTTCGTCAGAACGCTTTTCAAGTTGATGTCCGACACGCAGGCGTCAGACCTCTTCTTCACCGCCGGCGCCCCCGTTCAGATCAAGATCAAGGGCGAGGTCGTTCCGGTCGACACGACGGTCCTCGACGCGGCGCGCATGAAAGAAATCGCCCACGAGGCGATGACGCCGGAACAGATCACTGTTTTCGAGCGCGACCTCGAGATCAATTTCTCCCTCATCGAGCACGGAGTCGGCAGCTTCCGCGTCAACATCTTCCGTCAGCGCGGTGCGTGCGGGATGGTGATCCGGCATATCAAGGTGGACATCCCCTCGGTCGAGTCGCTGCGTCTTCCGGCAGTCCTCAAGGATGTCGTAATGGAGAAGCGCGGCCTCATCCTCGTCGTCGGATCAACCGGCTCAGGGAAATCGAGCACCCTCGCCGCGATGATCAATCACCGCAATCAGACGACCTCGGGTCATATCCTCACGATCGAAGACCCCATCGAGTTCATGTACCGGCACTCGAAGAGTATCGTCAATCAGCGCGAAGTCGGCATCGATACGCGTTCGTACCACAATGCACTCGTGAACGCGATGCGCGAAGCGCCCGACGTGATCCTGATCGGTGAGTGCCGCGACAAGGAAACGTTTGGGGCGGCCCTGCAATATGCGCAGACCGGTCACCTGTGCCTTTCCACGATTCACGCGAACAACAGCTATTACGCGCTCAATCGCATCATCAATCTTTTTCCGCACGACGCCCGCGACAGCCTCCTCATGGATCTATCGGTGAGCCTGAAGGCGGTCATTTCGCAGCGTCTCGTGCACGACGTGAACGGCGATATCATCCCGGCGGTGGAGCTCATGCTGAATACTCAGCACATTCAGGAGCTCATCAAGGATGGCGAAATCGACCGCATCAAGGATGCCATGGAGCAGAGCCTCGCGCCCGGCTCCCAGACATTCGAGCAGGCGCTCTTCCGTCTTTACCAGGCGGGGCAAATGACGCTCGAAGAAGCGATGGCCAACGCAGACTCGCCGACGAACCTTCACTGGCTCATCAATAACGCCAAGTCGGCGCCTGCGCCGAGCGCTGCGGGTAGCCCCGGCAGCCCGGCAGCCTCGCGTCCGCCCCCGTCGAACCAAGGCGATCTTTCGAGCATCACACTCAATCTGGATGCGCTGGGCTGACCGCGCGGGCTGAATACACGGGCCCGCCGCAGACATTGCGGGTAGCGCTGCGTCGAGCAACGCGCCGCCTCCAGACGGCCGGTGTCTGCTTCGGGCACGGCACGACGAATGCCCGGGACGAAGCTGCGTGGCTGGTCCTTCACGCAATGCATCTGCCGCCTGACGAGCCCACAGCGCAGTTTGACCGGGTTCTCACCGCCGATGAAGTATCTCGCGTGGAGGCCTTTATCGAAGAGCGGGTGCGCACCCGAAAACCCGCGGCTTACCTCACGCACGAAGCATGGCTGGGCACCTATCGTTTCTACGTCGACGAGCGCGTGATCGTTCCGCGTTCGTATATCGCTGAGCTGCTGCGAGACTTGCGGCCGTGGCTGGACGATCCCGCACGCGTAACGCATGCGCTGGACCTTTGCACCGGCTCCGGCTGCCTCGCAATCGTCGTTGCGAAGACCTTCAAGGGCGCGCGCGTGGACGCCGCTGACATCTCTCCGGACGCGCTCGAAGTCGCGCGACGTAATGTGAAAGACTACCGGCTCGAGGCCGCAATTCGAGTTCTTCGTTCAGACCTCTACGCTCGCATCGGTACGCGGCGCTACGATCTGATCGTCTCGAATCCACCGTATGTCCGCGAGGCGGTCATGCGCAAACTCCCGGCAGAGTACCGGCGGGAGCCTGCGCTTGCCCTGGCCGGCGGACATGACGGCCTCGATCTCGTGAGAACGATCGTGTCACAGGCCGCGGCGCATCTTGCGGAAGATGGACTACTGGTGGTCGAAGTCGGTCACAACCGGGAACGCGTGGAAAAAGCGTTCCCGACGCTGCCTTTCACGTGGCCGGAGACGAGCGGCGGCAACGACTGTGTTTTTACGATTACGCGGGAGGCACTGGCTGCTGCGTCTCCGGCGCGTTCTCCTCGAGCCACGAGAGGAGGCGCTTTACGTCGGCCGCAGGCAACGGAGCCACCTGCCCGCGCTTCAGGCGCGGCGGCAGCTCGACCACGCCGAAACGCACGCGCATCAGGCGGCTCACGGTAAGCCCCAGCGCTTCGAACATGCGGCGCACGACGCGATTTCGGCCTTCACGCAGAATAATGCGGTACCAGTGATTGGTGCCCTCGCCGCCTTCGTCGCGAACCGAGATGAACGAAGCCATCCCATCAACGAGCTCGATTCCGTTCTCGAGCCGCGCGACCTGTGCCGGCGTCAGTACGCCAACGATCCGTACGGCGTATTCGCGCTCCACGGCAAAGCGCGGGTGCATCATCCGGTTCGCGAGCTCTCCGGACGTGGTGAAGATGAGAAGGCCCGACGTGTTGTAGTCGAGTCGGCCCACGGCGAGCCACTTCGCGCCGCGCAGGCTGGGCAGCTGATCGAAAACACTCGAGCGCCCTTCCGGATCGTCATGCGAGACGATCTCGCCTTCAGGCTTGTGATACAGGAGGACGCGCGGAACGCGGCTCGTCGATGGCCAGCGTATGACCTTGCGTCCAATGCGAATCACGTCGGTCTCTCGAACCCGTGCACCGATCGTCGCCACTGCCCCGTTCACGGTGATCTTGCCCTCGCGAATCCACTCTTCCATGGCGCGGCGGGAGCCCAGTCCGTTTTGCGCAAGCAGCTTGTGCAGCTTTTGTGAGGGTGCGTCGAGGCCTTCGCTCTCCTCGCCCGTTTCGTCTGCGCCTCGCGTGCGGCCAGCCCGTGCGGCTGCGCGTTCGGCAATCTTTCGCGCCGGTGAGCGCAGCGGACCCCTTCGCGGCGTTCGCGTCCGTTTTTCGCCGGGCCGTTGCGCCATAGTCAGGTATCCCGCCGCTCAAGGACAGCCTGAGCGAGCGTTCCGCTGTCAACGTGCTCGAGCTCGCCGCCCACCGGGAGTCCTCGCGCGATCCGGCTGACTTTCACGCCCTTCGCGCGGAGCAGCTCGCCGACGTAATGGGCGGTCGCCTCACCTTCCACGGTAAAGTTTGTCGCAAGGATGGCTTCCCGCACGACGCCGTCGGATGCGCGCTTCACCAGGCGCTCGAGATGGATCTCGCGTGGGCCGATGCCATCGAGCGGCGAAAGCGCACCCATCAGAACGAAATAGAGTCCCTGGTAGCACTGCGCCTGCTCCATCATGAGGAGATCCGCGGGAGACTCCACGACACAAAGAAGCGCACCGTCGCGTCGCGGCGAGCGGCATACCACGCATACCGCCTCCTCCGAGTAGCTGTTGCACTTGTCACAATGGCGGATGCGCTCGAGCGCGATTCCAAGGGCGCGCTCGAGACGCTGCGCCCCGGGTTTGTCACGCTGAAGCAGGTGATACGCCATGCGCTGGGCGGATTTCGGCCCGACGCCTGGCAGGCACCGGAGCGCCGCGATGAGCTCATCGAGCGCCGCGGGAGCTTTCAAGCGCCTCTCTCCCCATTTTTATTCTTCCGTGTAGTCAGAACGGCATTTTGAAGCCGGCGGGTAGCGGCAATCCCGCCGTGACCGCACCCATCTTCTCCTGCACCGTGGTTTCGACGCGCCTGACAGCATCGTTCATCGCAGCTGCGATCAAGTCCTCGAGCATGTCCTTGTCGTCTTTGAGGAGGCTGTCGTCGATCGACACGCGCTTCACATCATGGCGGCATGTCATGACAATCTTTACGAGACCCGCGCCCGACTGCCCTTCGACTTCGGTCGACGCAAGCTCATCCTGCACCTTCTTCATGTTTTCCTGCATCTGCTGCGCCTGTTTCATCAGGCCCGCGAGCTGTCCCTTCATGTCTCATCCCTCACTGTACTGGTTTTATCGCGCTTACCCGGCCACCGAAATCGTTAACCAGCTCCTGAACGAAAGGATCCTGGCCGATATCTTCCACAGCTTTTGCCTGCTGCCGCTGGCGCTCCCGCGCCGCGACTTCCATCGGAGACGCGCCGCTGCCATCTCCCAGAGTGATCGAGACCTGCAGCTCGGCGCCGAAGTGCTTGCGCAGCGCGGCCTTCAGACGCTCCTGATACGATTTTTCGAGGAACTTCTCGTGTGGGCGCGGCAACCGCAGCTCGATCCTGCGCTCGCTCATGCTCACGAGCTCACAGTGCTGCGCGAGCTGCCTCGCCATTGCAACGAGACCGAGTTTCTCGATGATCTCGCTCCACGAGGCGCCGCTCAACGCCTGCGCAGTGTTCGAAGCCCCCTCAGGGGGCGCAACCTCACTCGCGTCCGGTGCTGCGCCCGCATCGGGACTGGCGGAGCGCTGCTCGCGCGACGTCGAAGCGCTTCGGCGCGGCTCGGCCGGGGATGACCTGGCCTGGCTGGCCGTCCCCGGGCTGCTTCGCGCTGGTGCTGCCTCGCGCTGCGGCGCACCTGTCGCCGGATGCGTCGATAGCTCCAACGCAGCCGGGGCGAACGCGAGCATTCTCAAGAGTGACATCGTAAAGCCCGCATACTCGTCAGGGGCAAGACCGATCTCGCAACGCCCCTGAACAGCGATCTGGTAATAAAGCTGGAGCTCGTCGGCTTTGAACGTCGCAGAAAGCTCGAGCAGCGTGTCACGATCAGGATCGTCATCGGCGGCGGCGCCGGGCACGAGCTGAACGAGCGAGATACGGTGCAGCAACGCCCCGAGGTCCTGCAAAGCCATCTCGAGAGACAGACTTCGCTCGTGCATGCGGTCAGCTTCCGCGATCAGCGCTGCACCGTCACGATCTGCGAGCGCGCGCAATATTGCGTGCAGGTAGGTTTGATCGACCGCGCCAAGCATGGCCCGCGTCGAAGCTGCTTCGACCTTGCCGCCGCCGTGCGCAATCGCCTGATCGAGCAGCGACAGGGCATCGCGCAGGCTTCCCTGCGCCGCGCGCGCGATCAGCGACAGCGCAGCGGGCTCGGATGCAAGACCTTCTGCATCCAGCACGTGCTGAAGCCGCGCCTGGATCTGCGGCTGCGGAATCTGTTTCAGATTGAACTGGAGGCAGCGCGAGAGCACTGTCACTGGAATCTTCTGGGGATCGGTCGTCGCGAGCACGAACTTCACATGCTCCGGAGGCTCTTCCAGCGTTTTCAGCATCGCATTGAACGCGTTGCGCGAGAGCATGTGCACTTCGTCGATGATGTACACCTTGTAGCGACCGGCGGTCGGCGCGTACATGGCGTTGTCGAGAAGCTCTCGCATATTGTCGACCTGCGTGTTCGAGGCCGCATCGAGCTCAATCAGGTCTACGAATCGTCCGGCGTCGATCTCGGTGCACGCGCCGCAGGTGCCGCACGGGGCTTCGGTCACGCCGGTTTCGCAGTTCAACGCTTTCGCGATGACACGCGCCAGCGTGGTCTTCCCCACCCCACGGGTGCCGGTGAACAGATACGCGTGGTGGAGTCGCTTGTCTCGCAGCGCATTCGTGAGCGCCCGCACGACGTGCTCCTGCCCGACGAGCTCCTTGAAGCTGCGCGGGCGCCACTTGCGCGCCAGAACCTGGGTCACCTCACCCGCCGCATTTAGAAGTTGTACTGCAGGCGAATCTGGTGGAAGTTGATTCCGGAGTTCGGCCGCTTGATGCTGGCGTTCGAAAGGTGCTGGAAGCGATAACCGAGGTCGTATCCGCCCTTCGCGCCGAAGCGATAGCCGGCGCCTACGTGGTCGCCGAACTGGAACGCCGTACTGAAGCGCCGGTCTCCGATCGACGTGTGCGAAAGCAGATGGAAACCGATTGCAGCTTCGACGTAAGGCCCGACCAGACCGTTCGGCTGAATCCTGAAAACCGGCGTAAGCCCGAGGTCGAATAATCCGTCGTGCTGTCCGGCGCGCGTATTACCTTCGTGCCAGTAGCCGGCTGTAATGTCCCAGTAACCGCCAAGATGCCAGTTCGCGCCCTGGAACCATCGCTGCTTCCAGTGCCATTGCACGCCCACGCGGGCCATGTCGGCGTGGTCGCCCGTGCCGAGCTCGATAGACATGCCATCGATCGCGTAAGCGGGGGCACCCGTGAATGAGCACAAGGTTAGGACAGTGCCAATAAGGCGGCGCAGAGTCATCGGAATAAAAACATGGATAAGTGCAATGGAGCCACGCGAAAAAAGGGGTGGCGAGCCGTTCCCCCGGCACTTGCAGAAAATAGTTTTGGCTGCTTCCTTCCGGACCTGACCAGGTTCACTACGCTGCAATGCGGGGCGGCCCGCCGTAGTCGTCAAAATACCAAGGCCGAGAGTATGCCTGCGAAGCCAGGCATGTGCCAGCAGACGGCGCGCCCGGAACCCACCACCTGCGCGCGCGCTTGCTACGCGGGATGCACGTCTTTACAAGCAATGGGATTAATGATTCCATAAATGCGCAGCACGCCCACCGCGACAATCAAGACGTGCGCCGCGCGCCGCCCGCATCAAACACCGCAGCCGGAGGAGTTTCCATGTCGTCCAACATCGAGTCTGTCCTGCAGGAAAAACGTATTTTTCCGCCGCGGCCGGAGCTTGTCGCACAAGCCAACATTTCCGGCATGGACGCCTGGCGCGCGCTGTGCGCCGAAGCCGAGCGCGACTACGAAGGCTTCTGGACGCGCCTCGCGCGCGAAGAGCTGCTGTGGAAGAAGCCTTTCACGAAAGGCCTGAATGAATCGAACGCGCCTTTCTTCAAGTGGTTCGAAGACGGAACGCTGAACGCGTCGTACAACTGTCTCGACCGCCACCTTACGACGCAGCCCGAAAAAATCGCCATCGTTTTCGAAGCCGACGATGGGCAGATTACGCGCATCAGCTACAAGGATCTCCACGCGCGCACCTGCCGGATGGCCAACGGCCTCAAGTCACTTGGCATCGCCAAAGGCGACCGCGTCATCATTTACATGCCGATGTCGATCGAAGTCGTTGCAGCGATGCTGGCATGCGCGCGCATTGGCGCCATTCACTCGGTGGTCTTCGGCGGCTTCTCGGCGAAAAGCCTTCAGGAGCGCATCATCGACGCCGGCGCTGTTGCGGTTATTACTGCGGACGAGCAGATGCGCGGCGGACGCGCGATTGCACTCAAGGCCGCGGTGGACGAAGGGATCGAGCTGGGAGGCTGTGAATCGATCCGCAAGGTCGTGGTCTACAAGCGGACGGGCGCCACGGTGAAATGGAATGACCAGCGCGACGTGTGGCTGCACGACCTCGTGAAGGACCAGCAGGACACGTGCGAGCCGGAGTGGGTCAGCGCGGAGCACCCGCTCTTCATCCTTTATACCTCCGGCTCGACGGGAAAACCGAAAGGCATACAGCACTCCACGGGCGGCTACCTGCTGTGGACGATCCTCACCATGAAGTGGACGTTCGATTACAAATCGAGCGACGTCTTCTGGTGCACGGCCGATGTGGGCTGGGTGACGGGCCACTCATACGTCTGTTACGGCCCGCTTGCGTGCGGCGCGACCGAGATCATGTTCGAAGGCGTGCCTACGTATCCCGACGCCGGACGCTTCTGGAAGATGATCCAGGATCACAAAGTCAGCGTCTTCTATACCGCACCGACGGCAATTCGCTCGCTCATCAAGGCAGGCGGCGACCTGCCGAAGAAATACGACCTGTCGTCACTTCGGATTCTCGGCACCGTGGGCGAGCCGATCAACCCGGAAGCGTGGATGTGGTACCACGAAACCGTCGGCGGCGAGCGGTGCCCGATCGTCGATACGTGGTGGCAGACAGAGACCGGGGGCCACATGATCACGCCGCTTCCGGGTGCAACGCCGACGAAGCCCGGCTCGGCCACCTTCCCGCTGCCGGGGATTATCGTGGACATCGTGGACGAGACCGGTGAATCCGTGGGCCGCGGCAAAGGCGGCATCCTCGTCATCAAGCGCCCGTGGCCCTCGATGCTGCGCAATATCTGGGGCGACCCTGAGCGCTTCAAAAAAACCTACTACCCGTCCGATTTCCAGGGGAAGTATTACCTGGCGGGCGACGGAGCAACGTACGACGAAGATGGCTACATACGCATCATGGGCCGCATCGACGACGTATTGAATGTCGCCGGACACAGGCTCGGCACGATGGAAATCGAATCCGCGCTCGTCGCAAATCCGAAAGTCGCCGAAGCCGCCGTCGTCGGTCGGCCCGACGAAGTCACGGGTGAGGCGATCGTTGCGTTCGTCGTCCTGAAGCAGGCGCGGCCCGAGGGGAAGGATGCTCAGGCACTCATCAGCGAGCTTCAAGCCTGGGTAGCAAAGGAGATCGGGCCGATCGCGAAACCACGCGATATCCGGTTCGGAGACAACCTTCCGAAGACACGCTCCGGAAAAATCATGCGCCGCCTGCTGCGATCGATCGCGACGGGTGAAGACATCGTGCAGGACGTCTCGACCCTGGAGAACCCGGCGATCCTCGAACAGCTGAAGCAGCCGATCAGGTAGGCCGGACGG
>JBKJPI010000678.1:0-4531 GCA_046595235.1 Burkholderiales bacterium
AAAGCGGTGCCCTCGTATGTCTCATGGCCGGAAAAACCGTGACCGCGATGCGTACCGCGGGCACCTCCGCTGTGGCGATCGACCGAATCGCGTCGCAGCGTGAGCTCCGCGTTGCCGTGCTCGGCTCTGGCCGCGAGGCGTCTAACCATGTCAGTGCCCTCGCAGCTGTTCGCAAGATTGCCGCGCTGGCCGTCTACAGCCCGACGCCGGCTAACCGTGACGCTTTCGCCGTGCGCTTCAAAGATGAGCTCGGCGTCGCGTGCCGGGCTGCTGAGAGCCCGCGCGCCGCCGTGGATGGCGCCGACATCGTGATCGCCGCGGCACGCTCTCATGACGAGACCCCGATTCTTCGAGGTGAATGGTTAAAGCCCGGAATGATGGTGGTGTCGATCGGCTCGACGGTGCCGGAGCAGCGCGAAGTCGACCCGGGGGTCGTGCGCTGTGCCGAAGTTATCGTGTGCGACGTTCCCGACGAAGTCGCGAACGAGACAGGCGACATGATCGCCGCGCGTAAGGATGGCGTCTCGTTCGAGTCGAAAATCGTGTCGCTTGCCGATGTGGTCTGCGGCCGCAGACAAGTTACGCAATCCGCCCACAACATCGTGCTTTTCAAATCGGTCGGCTCGGGGCTGCAGGACATCGCAGTGTCCGGGATGTGCCACGCCAGTGCCGAGCAGGCCGGCGTCGGCACCCTGTTGCCGATATGAGTTCATAGCGACGATAGCCGCATAGGTGGTGACTCAAAATGTCCTGTGGCGTAGCGAAGCTACTCCAAAGGAAGCAACGTAGATTTTTCCGCGGAGGTACTTTGGTTAAATACCAGAAGAACGAAGCGCGCGAGTGGGCGCGCGAGAACATGCACGGCCTGTCGAACGTCGTGATCCCGTCGTACAGCGCAGATCTCAAGCGGCTGAACGAAAAAGGCATACGCCACGACATCCGGAAGGAGCTCGAATACGGGTTCTGGGCAACGCTCCTCGTGTCCGAAGTCGCGATCACACTCGACGAATACCGGCAGTTCGTGCGGTGGTCTCACGAGGAAGCCAACGGCAAGCTCGTGCTGATCCACCACGCGATGTTCAATACCCTTGAAGAAAACATCGAGGCGGTGCAGATTGCGGAGATGGAAGGGTGCGAGCTCGTGCTGCTCGGCTACCCCCACAATTTCTACGCGACGAGCGAAGCGGACATCTACGATTACACGAAGAGGTTCTGCGACGCGACGCGGCTTGGCGTCATTCTCTTCCCGGTTCCGCACTGGGGCTTCGAGCGGGTGCATCCTGCCGGAATGTCGCCGGAGCTCATCAAACGCATGGTGAAAGAGATCCCGAATATCGTCTGCATCAAGGCAGAGTCCGGAATGCCGATGCCTGCCGGATTCGTGCAAACGTGGAAGAACCATTCGCACGAGGTTGTAGTAACGTGTCCCATCGAAGGCGAAGCGCTTCCTCTCGCGGGGCTGGTGCCGATCCAGTTCATGGGCACCAGCAACTATGAGTTCTTCGGCGGCCTCATACCCCGCATGTTCAACATGGTGAAGGAAGGGCGTTTCGAGGAAATGATGACGCTCTACTGGCAGATCAATCCGGCGCGCGTCGCACAGCGTTCGGTGAGCGCGACCTACAGCGGCGGCGCCGGCATCCTTCATCGCATGGTCTGGAAGTACCAGGCGTGGCTCAATGGTTTCAACGGAGGGCCTTTGCGCCAGCCCACGATGAAAATCCGTGACGCGCACATGCGGCAGCTGCGGGAAGGATTGAAGCGCAGCGGACTCGAGGTTACCGCTGACCCCGACAGCGAATTCTTCGTCGGGCGCAATCCGGTCTGACGCGACGGATGAAAGGCGCTGTAGTCTGGTGGCCTTTGCGGTAGTGTGTGCGTGGCCGTGTTAGCCGCGCGTAAGCGTTGATCCAAAGTACCCTGCGAGCGCGAAGCTGCGTAACTGGAAGCAACCTAGAAGTTTCCCGGAGCCCTCATGAGACCTTTCGAAGGCGTAAAAATCCTCGACTGCACGCACGTTCTCGCCGGACCGTTCGCCGCCTACCAGCTCGGCGTGCTCGGCGCGGACGTGATCAAGGTCGAAGATCCGAACGATCCCGACCAGAGCCGCGAGACGGGCGCCGACATGGCGCTCAACAAGGCGCGAATGGGCACGGGCTTTCTCACGCAGGGCTCGAACAAGCGCTCGATCGCGCTTAACCTCAAGTCCGAAGAGGGGCAGGCGGCACTCAAGCGGCTCGTGAAGGACTGGGCCGACGTGCTCGTAGAGAACTACCGGCCCGGCGCATTCAAGGCGCTTGGGCTCGGCTACGAAGAGATGTCAGCGCTCAATCCAAAGCTCGTCTACGCATCGATGACCGCTTTCGGCCAGGACGGTCCGCGCGGCAACCAGACTGCGTACGATCATGCCATCCAGGCGACGTCCGGCATCACCGCCGCAAGCGGGACGCCGGAGAGCGGTCCAATCAAAGTCGGTGCGCCCGTGATCGACTATGCCGTCGGCACGACAGGCGCTTTTGCACTCTCCGCTGCGCTCTATCAGACGCTGCGCACGGGTAAAGGGCAGTACATCGACATGGCGATGCTCGACGTCGCATTGATGCTGCAGGCGACGCATATCACCGACTATTTTCACAACGGCCACGTGGGAAAACGCGCGGGCAACAAGATGCGCTTCGCGGAGTCATCGATGCAGGAAGCAAGCGATGGTCTCGTACAGCTCGCCGCCTCGAATGGGCGCCAGCACCGGCGCTTCTACAAAGCCATCGGTGAGCCTGGAGAAGCCGAACGCCGCAGTCTTGACGACCGATATGGACGTTACGACGAGAAGCAATCGATGATTGCGAAAAAGATGAAGCAGAAAACCGCGCAGGAATGGGAGGACTTCCTGCAGTCGAAGCACGTGCCGGCCACGCGGGTGCGCCCGTTGCACGAAGCGCTGCAGGACCCGCACCTCACGCACCGCGGGATACTGCACCGTCATGAGAAGGTGCCCGGCGTCGACAAGCCGGTGACGGTCCCGTTGCAGGCGTTCAAGTTTGCGCACGATGGCGCGTCGATCGAGCGGCCGCCGCCGCGCATGGGCGAGCACACCGATGAGATCCTCGCCGCCGTCGGCTACACGCGCGATCAGATCACGAGCATGCGCAAGGGAGGTGCGGCCGCATAGAAGCTCTATCCAATGACAAGGCAGTTATCAGAGCACGCATCGCGCGCTGAAGCAAGGCGGTTGATTTCGCCGTGATTCGCCGACGCGAGATCAGCGCCGGATCACGGTTTGACGACGATTGAACCGGTGACCGCTGAGTTGCCCGCGGCCAAACCGTAAGCGGAAATAAGCCCGCCACCGTTGGGCCCAATTACAAACCCGGACGCCTGGCCTTGGCCTTGGCCTGAACCGGCACCGCATCCCGTACAAGTCACGGTGAGGTTGGCACTCGTAGGATTCCTGGCGAAGCTTGCGAGCGATTGCGATGGGGTATTCAGGTTCGCCTGCCACTGCCTTAAGCTTGCATCGGCCACGCGCAGATCGTAATTCGTAATGCGTGGGTTCGGGCCGAAGACGACCGTTGCATTGAGGATTGCGTTGCCGCCGACATTGCGGTTCTCGTCGACCGGCGCGGTGAAGCCGGCGGTGGTGTTGAACACAGCGACGCGGTTCTGCTGGAGCACGCTCATGGGCGTGGCCTGCGCCGCTTGCATGAAGGTGAAGATGAGCGCCTGTGACACGCCGCGCGGGTCGAAGCGGAGCCCGCCCGCATACACGCCCCACTTCACAGGCTCACCGTCTACGACCGTGGCGCCGCGGTTGATGAAAGACGCGGCTTCACGCGAATAACGAAAATCAGACGATTGGTCGCTGACGATCCGCGGGTTGTTGTTCGAGTCGAGCAGGATCGCGTCTTTGCCGTTGCCCTGGACGACCCCGGCGATATCGAAGAGCACATTGCCGCCTCGGAAGTAGAGCAGGCTCCCGGTTAGCGCGGTACCGGTCGGTGCGAAGCGGAATCCGCCCGACTGCCCGGCGAGGTCGAAGTCTTCGCCGGCGGTGCGGATCCGGCGCAGAATCGCCTGCCTGAATTGCTCTGACGAGATGTTCCGCTCCTGTAATGCGCGCGCGGCCTCAGCGCGGCGCTCGGAGCGCGACGCGAACTCGCGAACCCCTCGAAGATCGGGTTTACCGCGCGGCATTGCGGTTGCGCGCATGAACTCCGGCATGCGCTCGAGTCTCACCGGCGCGACATTGCCCTGCACCGACGCGAAGCCGATCTGGTTCTGGCCCAGCTCGACCGTGCCGGCACTGGTGCGGATAAAGGTCTCGCCGATGTTCACCTTGTTGTAGGTTCCGGGTTCGGCGGAAGGCGTTTCACCCGGACCCGGCGCAGGAATGAAAAACGGCTCGTGGTCCGTTCCGCGAATGCCGATCGTCGCAGTTGGAGTGTTAACGATGTATTGCGATTTGTTGGTGCGGCCAATGATGCCGGTGATCGCCCGAAACCCGCCTTTCACGAGCGCGATCACGCTGCGCTCG
>JBKJPI010000279.1:0-3628 GCA_046595235.1 Burkholderiales bacterium
GGTGAGCTCGACCGGGTCCTGCGTGCGCGCGCA
The DNA here is from genome assembly GCA_046595235.1 of Burkholderiales bacterium. Taxonomy (GTDB): domain Bacteria; phylum Pseudomonadota; class Gammaproteobacteria; order Burkholderiales; family SG8-41; genus JAQGMV01. The sequence continues at coordinate 34 of JBKJPI010000279.1, forward strand.
GTTCGATGCGACCGCTTCCACAATCGTGCGCATGTCGCGGATGTGCACCTGCTCTTCCAGCAGGTGTTGCAGCATCTTCTGCAGCGCCGCGAGCGGCAGCACCTTCGGTACCAGATCTTCGGTGAGCTTCGGTGCTTCGCGGCCGAGATGCTCGAGGAGCTGCTGAACTTCCTGTCGGCCGAGAAGCTCGGACGCGTGGCTATTCAGAATCTGCGAAAGGTGCGTCGCGATGACCGTGCTCGCGTCGACCACCGTGTAACCGGCGGCCTGGGCGGCACTGCGCGCGTCCGCCTCGATCCACACCGCGGGGAGGCCGAATGCGGGATCCGTCGTGCTGATCCCCGGAATCTCGCTGACGACGCGGCCCGGATTGATCGCGAGATACATGCCGGCATGTGCTTCGTGATGGGCGATTTCCACGCCTTTCAGAAGAATCCGATACGCAGCCGGGCGAAGCTCGAGGTTGTCGCGGATATGTACGGCCGGCGGGAGGAAACCGATTTCCTGCGCGAATTTCTTGCGGATCGCCTTGATGCGCTTCAGGAGCTCGCCGTCCTGCCCGCGATCGACGAGCGGCACGAGGCGGTATCCGACTTCGAGCCCGAGGAGGTCGACCGGCATCACGTCCTGCCAGCTTACGTCGACGGCTTCGGTGGGCACCGCGACCGGCAGCTGAGGCTGCGCGCTCACTTCGGCGGCGCGCTGGCGCTTGGCGATGTAATAGGCCGTCGCTCCGAGGCCCAACGCCAGAACGAGGAAGGCGAAGTGCGGCATTCCCGGCACCAGCCCGAGGACGCCGATGATGGCGGCGGTGATTGCGAACGCCTGCGGCCGGTTGAAAAGCTGGCTGGAGATCTGCTGGCTCATGTTCTGGTCAGAGCCCACGCGGCTCACCACGAGGCCGGCGGCGGTCGAGATGATCAGTGCCGGGATCTGCGCCACCAGGCCGTCACCGATCGTGAGCAGCGCGTAGGTCTTAGCAGCGCCTGCGACCGGCATGTCATGCTGAAGAATGCCGATGAGCATGCCGCCGACGAGACTGATGACCAGAATCAGAATCCCGGCGATCGCGTCGCCACGGACGAATTTGCTTGCGCCGTCCATCGAGCCGTAGAAGTCGGCTTCCTGGGAGACTTCCAGCCGACGGCGGCGTGCTTCCTCTTCACCGATCAGGCCCGCATTGAGGTCGGCGTCGATCGCCATCTGCTTTCCGGGCATCGCATCGAGGGTAAAGCGCGCGCCGACTTCGGCGATGCGCCCTGCACCTTTCGTCACCACGACGAAGTTGATGACCACGAGAATGACGAACACGACCATGCCGACCGCGTAGTTGTCGCCCACGACGAAATGGCCGAAGGACTCGATCACCTTCCCTGCCGCACCGGGGCCGGTGTGGCCGTCGATCAGCACCACGCGCGTCGAGGCGACGTTGAGCGAAAGCCGGAGGAGCGTCGTTACCAGGAGCACCGTGGGGAAGATCGCGAATTCGAGCGCCCTCACGGTGTACATCGCCGTGAGCAGCACCATCACCGAGAACGCGATGTTGAACGTAAAGAAGAGGTCGAGGAGAACGGGCGGCAGCGGCAAAATCATCATCGCCAGAATCATGATGATGATGAGCGGCCCCGCAAGGCTCTTCAGCATGTCGGCGCTGAATAAACGCGGCAGAGCGAGTGTGGTCATTGCGCGGCCGCCAGCGGATCGAGCTCACGCGGCACGTCGACTTCTCCGAGCGGCGCGAGACCGCTGACGCCGTGGCTTCTGAGCTGGAAGACGTAGGCCAGAACTTCGGCCACGGCGGTATAAAGCTTCTCGGGGATCTGCTGCCCGATCTCGGTGTGCTTGAAGAGCGCGCGGGCGAGCGGAGCGGCCTCGAGGATCGGCACGTGGTTCTGCTCGGCAACACCGCGGATGCGCGCGGCAACGAGCTCGACGCCTTTTGCGACGACGATCGGCGCCTGCATGTTCTCGGAGTAGCGCAAAGCGACTGCGTAGTGCGTCGGATTGGTCACGATGACGTCGGCTGTCGGAACGTCGGCCATCATCCGTTTGCGCGCCATCTCGCGCTGCTGCTGCCGGATCGCCGCCTTCATGTGCGGGTCACCGTCGCTTTCTTTGGCCTCGCGCTTGACCTCTTCCTTCGTCATGCGGAGCCCCTTCGCGTGCTGCCAGAGCTGCAGCGGCACGTCGACACCCGCGATGAGGATCATGACTGCCGCGATCGAGAACACGCTGACCAACACCAGACGCGCGAGGGTCGCAATTGCAAGATCGAAAGGCTGCGTGGCGAGGTCGAGCATCGCATCTTTCGCCTGCCACAGAACGAGGCACGAGACCGCGCCGATCAGAATCGCCTTGAGGAGCGCCTTACCGAGCTCGGCCAACCCGCGCATCGAGAACATGCGGGACAGACCCTGCACCGGGCTGATCCTGTCGAATTTGGGCTGGAGCGCGGCAACGGAGAAAGACCATCCGCTCACCGCCATCGGCGCCGCGAGGGCGGCGACCACCGTGAGAACGAGGAGCGGCGCACCGATGAGCAGCGCTTCGGTCGTGAAATCACCGAGACGGGAAACCATCGCGCTGGAGTCGCGCACCACATTCGAATCGATCGAAAGACCTTGTGCCGTCAGACGCGCAAGACCTTTCACGGCACCTTCACCCGAGAACCACAGGCCCGCGAGCGCCGCGCCCAGCACCGCAACCGACGTGAGCTCGGGCGAGCGGGCGACGTTGCCCTCCTGCCGGGCGTCGTCGAGCCGCTTCTGGGAAGCGGGTTCAGTGCGTTCTAGGTTTGAGTCTTCAGCCATGGCGGTGATTTACCGATCCGATGACTGATTATCGAGGGGGGGCCCGCCGCTCAGACCGAAGAAAACGCGGCGTTTACGACCCCTATTCCCGAACCTGAAGGGGAATCCGCGCCGCGCGTACGCGGCAGAGGCCTACCGGCAGCGGCTTCCTGACAACGAACAGAGGGCAACCGCGTGGTTTCCCTCCGTTACCTCTCTTCCTGCTGGCGATCTGGCGATCGCTCGTGGTCCGCCTTAAATGGGGTCAGAGTCACATTCACTAAATGGGGTCAGAGTCACATTTGTGTAGAACCTATGCCCTGATCGGCAGATGCTTTTGCTTTCGCCGGACGGCCACGCTTTGGTGGCCGTACCGCGCGGCAAAGGGCTTGTTCTATCGCATCCTTGAACGGGTCACCACCAAGCGGCCACCCTTCGTTTGCGGCATCGCGGATTCCTGCTAAGTCGTCCTCGTCGATCGAAGCCCTAAACAAGTCCTGGTAAGCGCGCCGTCGCCCCTGCTCTGCGGCGCCGAGAGCGATGTACTGCTGATGATGAGATATCAGCTTATCGGGCGCGCCAAAGGCGTTATGGCGATAACTCGACCAACGGTATTCTTCCGGCCTTCCGACCATGCGCGCCCGCACAGGGTTCAGCTCTATGTATCGGCAACACACCAAGAAGTAACGCTCAGCGTCGATAAGGCTCGCCTTGAAGCGCCCTTCCCATAATGTCCCAGTGCGGCGGTAGGCGTAATTGATGTATTGCACATACCGGCGTCCTACGTGTTGCATCGCATACGAAAG
>JBKJPI010000147.1:0-3097 GCA_046595235.1 Burkholderiales bacterium
CCTTTGCGCGACGAGTCGCGCGATGAGATCCGTTGGCCCGCCCGGCGGGTAGCCCACCACGACGCGCACCGGGCGATTTGGATATATCTGCGCGCGCGCAGTCTCGGCGACATTGAACACCAGCACAACACAAAGCAGGCCGAGGCGCTTCCATCGGATCAGCATAAGACTCCTTCTCGTGGTTTTGAGGTGTCCGCCATGGCCGGGTCTTGAATACCGCGGTTATTGCTTACTCATCGATGTGCCCGCGCAATGCATCGACGCCGCTTCCTGGCCGGCATGCGGTGCGCATGATGTGTCTCGGGACTGTTTCGGAGATGAGTCGCACGCCTGCGGTGTTATTCTGCGCGGTTCCGGTTCGAGCTTGCAGCACAAAGACGCTGCGTTTATCTAAAATACATCTGCATTGCATTGATTTGCCATTATTGCAGCGAAAGGATAGACGTGAAACCGGCTGAAACGCATATCAGCACCTCGGACGAGCGCTCGATGACAGGGGCGATCGGACCATGACTTACCAGACGATGGACGTCCGCCCGATCGGCGGGTCGCTGGGCGCCGAGATCTACGGCGTGAATCTGAAGGACCGCAACGACAGCCCGATGTGGACGGAGCTGCGCCAGGCCTTTCTCGAATACCGCGTGATCGCGATCCGCGGGCAGGACATGTCGCTCGAGGACATGATGCGCGTCGGCGGCAAATTCGGCGAGCCCTGCGAGTACCCGTTCGCCAAAGGCTTGGAAGGCTATCCGTTCATTACCGAAGTGATCAAGGAGAAGCACGAGAAAGAGAATTTCGGCGAGGGCTGGCACACCGACACGATGTATCTCGAGAAGCCTCCTCGCGCCACGATGCTCTACGCGGTCGAGACGCCGAACAAAGGCGGCGACACGCTGTATGCGAACACTGCGGACGCGTACGAGCGGCTTTCGGACGGCATGAAGAAAATGCTCGAAGACTTGATCGGCGTCTCGAGCGGCGGTTTGAAGCACAGGCGTTTCGGCGCGCGCGCAGCGCACCTTTCAGGCGGCGGATCGATGCAGGTGCAGAACCTCGACAATTCCGAAGCGTTCGAATCGAGGCATCCACTGGTGCGCACACATCCCGATACGGGACGCAAGTCGCTATACCTGAGCGCCTTGCACACGATCCGCATCGACGGCTTCACCGAGGAAGAGAGCAGGCCGTTGATCCAGTACCTGGAAAGCCACTGCGTGGAACCCGAATTCACGTGCCGCGTGCGCTGGGAGCCGGGACAGCTCACCCTCTGGGACAACCGAACGGTGCTGCACAACGCGATAAACGACTATCACGGGCAGCGGCGCCAGATGCGACGGCTTACCGTGGGGCCCGAGGTGCCTGTTTAGCAACTGCTCGACGGATCACCGGGCTGAGGCGTTTACCGTGCGCCCCGCGCGACATCGACAGTCGATCAGTCGATTTTCAACTTCGCTGCGCGCGCGACTTCGCCGTATTTCCTGACGTCCGTGGCGATGAGCGCAGCGAATTGCTGCGGCGTATTGCCGAGCGGCTCGGCCCCGAGGCTTTCGTAGCGTGCCGCGAGGTCGGGCTCACGCAGGACGGCGACGATTTCGTTGTGGAGCCGCTCGATGAGCGCCTTCGGTGTGCCGGCGGGCGCGAGGATGCCGTTCCATGCCGTGACCTCGTAGCCGGGCAGACCGGACTGGGCGATCGTGGGAAGCTGCGGCGCCGCACGCGAGCGCGTCGCGCTCGTTACGGCAAGCGCACGCAGTTTTCCGCTCTTCACGTGCGGCATCGCGGCGGGCATGGCGTTGAACATCAATGCCACCTGCCCGCCCAACAGCGCCGTCGTTGCCGGTGCGTTGCCGTTGAAAGGAACGTGGTTGAGATCGACCCCGGCCATCATTTTGAAGAGCTCCGCCGCGAGATGGGCGGGACTGCCGTTGCCGGCCGAAGCGTAGTCGATCCTGCCCGGTGCGGCGCGCGCCATGTCGATCAGCTCTTTCACCGACTTCGACTGGAACGACGGGTGCACGACGAGCACGTTCGTCACCACCGCAACGACCGTGACCGGAGCGAAGTCCCTGACCGGATCGTAAGGCAGCTTGAAGACGCTGGCGTTGATCGCGTGCGAGCTGACATTACCCATGATCAAGGTGTACCCGTCGGGCGCGGCCCTCGCCGCGATCTCGGAGCCGACGTTGCCGCTCGCGCCCGTGCGATTGTCGATGACGATGTTGTGACCCAGCCGCTCGGAAAGCTTCTGGCCGACGATGCGCGCGAGCATGTCGGTCGCCCCGCCCGCTGGGAAAGGCACGATCATGCGGATGGGATGGGATGGATAGCGCTCCGCCGCATGCGCCGCAGTCACTGCGGAAAAAATCGCGGCGGCCGCGATCGAATACAAATGCTTGTGCATAACCCATGAACTCGAACGTTGCAGAAGGAATGTAAACGATCGATACGTGCAATCCGTCCTACTTGCGCTTCACGCACGATACGGGTCCTTGCTAATGGCAAATTCATTAGCAAATACGGGGATTTCTGGTGACACAAGGGCACTCGCCCACTCCACGCTCATTGTAAGCTAGTGATCGGTAACGAGCCGGCGGCGGGTTTCGAATCCATCTCTCCGCCAGAACAATGCCCTTCAAACTGGCTGCGGTCATCCCGCAGTTTGAACTGGCTCTAATTCGCCGCATGCACTAACCTCGTACTGTTCGACTCGACAAGGCCTGATTGATGCCCCCAGCTGTTGTTGCCGCATACGTTGCACTCGTCAGTGCTTTCCCTGCGGCCGGGCCCGCTTTGGTCAGCGCAGCCCCGTTCATTGGCGCGGCAGCGGTCGGCTTCGGCATCGTCATCGGCCACAACCCGGAACCCGAGCTGTCACACGCGATCACCGGTACACCGCAGGTCACGGCAGAATGTATTCAGCGCAACGCTTCAATGCAGCCCGTAAGACTCGCCGCAGTCGTGCAACCGATGCACGGTAATGAAACGTGGAGCGTTGTCCTCAAGCGCGGCGGCGTGACCGGCGATCCGGTCATGACCGTGCTGATTCAGGAGGCGATCACCGGCTCGCGTGCTGAGTTCAGACCCCTGGCACCCGAGC
>JBKJPI010000165.1:0-6213 GCA_046595235.1 Burkholderiales bacterium
GCATTTTTGCGCGTTTAAAGGGCTAGAGCCTGTTATGGACTTTAGCGTGCGCGACGTTGAGCCAAAAGGGTCTGAATGCTAGGCGCGACGAGGCCGCATAGCCCATCTATGCAACGAGAAGCAACGACGCAGACGGGCCCTTTTGGCTCAACCCGCCGGGAACGCGCAGGAACGGCCCATTGCGTTGTCTCCACTCGCTTACAGTGTCCGGCACTGCGGCGCGACCGGCTCCTAGCACTGAGCCCTTCCTCCACGTTCGTCGCACACGTTAAAGTCCATAACAGGCTCTGGGCTGACGGCACTCGCCTCGCAGTCGGGAGGCCCGACGATGCGCGAGTGCGCCTGAAAACGCGTTACGATTGTAGCCTAGCAGCGTGTCGGACTTGCCCCTCCGTCACGCAACCCAAGGAACGGAGGGAGACCATCGGTTTGCCTCTAGCGTTGGGGCGGCGAGGCCCGAGCGAAGGCGAGCGCCGCCTCTCCATGCACACTCGACGATAATCGCAGAAAAGGCGCACGTCACATGTCACAGGAAACCCGCCCCAATTCGTCGCTTCTCGGTTCCGGCTCAGCCGCCGTGGATGTTACCTCCGAGGCTGCCGAGAGCTCTCACTCGGCAAGCGTAAGGCTCATGCTGAACATCGCGCATGGCATCGATCACATGTTTCTGCTGATCTTTGCCACGGCGGTTGCATCGATCGCGCTCGACTTCGGCTTTGCGAACTGGGAAGACCTGATGCCTTACGCCGTCGGAGCCTTTGCCTTGTTCGGCCTCGGCGCGCTGCCGGCCGGCCGCCTGGGGGACCTGTGGGGTCGCCGCGTCATGATGATCATTTTCTTCGTCGGCATCGGCGCGGCTGCGTTGCTCACGGCCCTCACTCAGAACGCCTGGCAGCTCGCTGTGGGCCTCGCGCTGATCGGTGCTTTCGCATCGATCTACCATCCTGTCGGCATTCCGATGCTGGTTCAGAATTCGAAGAACCCCGGCGCCGTCATCGGTCTCAATGGACTCGCCGGTAATCTCGGCATTGCAGTGGCCGCCCTCGTCACCGGGTTTCTGGTGAAGTGGCTTGGCTGGCGCGCGGCGTTCGCAGTTCCCGGCGCGCTCGCGATCCTGTGCGGCATCGTCTTCGCGGTCAAATGTCCGAAAGAGATCGAAGCACCCTCGACACGAAAAGGCGGAAAAGCGAAGGTGGTTCTGACGCCGGCAATGCTGGTACGCACGTTCGCCGTCATGACCGCCGCTGCGGTCACGAGCAGTCTTCTCTTCAACTTCACAACCAACGGCAACTCGCAGCTCCTGACCGAATCTTTCCGCGGCGTGCTCGAAGACCCTGCGATTCTCGGGGCCCTTCTCGCGCTCATTTACACCATCGCCTCGTTCGCGCAGCTCATCGTTGGCAACCTGATCGATCGCATGCCTTTCAAGCCGCTGCAGCTCTGGATGTCCGTCGCTCAGATTCCGCTGCTGATCATCGCGGCACATACGCAGGCGTGGTGGCTCTTCTTCGCATTGCTCGCCGTCATGATCTTCGTATTCGGCTCGATACCTTTCACCGACGCCATGATCGTGCGCTACGTGGACGACCGGTTGCGCTCGCGTGTCGCCGGAATGCGGCTGACGGTTGCGTTTGGCATCAGCTCGCTTGCCGTGTGGATGCTCGGTCCGCTCGTCAAGGGCATGGGCTTCACGGTGCTGCTCTGGATCATGGCGGGCATCGCACTCGTCAAGGCGGCAATCGTTCTGCTTCTTCCGGATGAGCGCGATGCGACGGCGGTCGTGCAGACTTAGGAAAACAGGCAAGGCGCGCCAACGCTATGACCGCCCCACCTTGTCAGTCTCGGTGCGGCACTGTTTCCGGAGGAGCCGTGAATAAATTGCAGATTGCATTAACGTGCATGGCTTCTTTCTGCGCGTACGCCGCTGTCGCCGCATATCCCGACCGTCCCGTGCGCTTCATCGTGTCTTCAGGCGCCGGCGGCGCCCCTGATTTCAATGCGCGCATCCTTGCCGCCGAGCTGAGCAAGCAGATGGGACAGCAGTTCGTAGTCGACAATCGGCCCGGCGCGGGGTCGACCCTTGGCACCCACCTGATGGCGAAGGCGCCACCGGATGGTTACTCGATCGGTTACGGCACCATCGGTCCGATCGCGATTCAGCGAAGCCTTCAGCGCAACCTGCCCTACGACGCCGACAGGGACTTGAAGCCGGTCGTGCTCGTCACACTGACGCCGAACATGCTCGCGGTTGCGCAGTCGCTCCAGGTCGCGTCCATTAAAGAACTGATCGATCATGCGAAGGCCCATCCCGGAAAGCTCCTCTTCGCTTCCACCGGCACCGGCGCGAGCCAGCACCTGACCGGCGAGTAATTCAAGTTCATGACGGCGATTCAGATCGAGCACGTGCCTTTCAAGCAGGCGACGCCTGCGCTTGCGGACTTGACCGCAGGCCGCGTGCACCTGATGTTCGAGAACATCAACTCGGTCGCAACACATGTGAAGGCGAATCGTCTTCGCGGGCTCGGCGTCACCACATCGAAACGTGTGAATGCTTTTCCCGACATTCCCGCCGTGGCGGAGACGGTGCCGGGCTTCGAGAGCGTGTCGTGGGGCGGCGTGGTCGTGCCGTCGGGCGTGCCAGCGCCGATCGTCGCGCGCCTCAACAAGGAAATCAACGGCGCGCTCGCGCAGCCTCACGTCAGAGAAAAGTTTGCGGCCTTCGGCGTCGAGCTCTTGGGTGGAACGCCCGAAGTCTTTGCGGCCCAGATCAAAAAAGACGCCGCAAAGTGGGCCGACGTAATCAAGCGTGCGGGTGTGAAGCCGGAGGCCGACGCGCGCTAGCACGTCGCTGCGTGCCGGCGCTGGGTAAGACAGCGCGCCCTATTCGCGAAGGGTCTCGCGCGTGCGAGGCGACCTGAATGCTATTCGATTTTGAGATTCAGCGTTTTGATGATGGCAGCGTTGCGCTCCATCTCGCTCCGGATGAATGCCGTGAATTGCTCAGGCGTCATCGGCGCGGGTGTAAGGCCCTGACGTAGCAGCGGGTCACGCACTTCAGGGAGCTCGAGCGCGCGGATGATTTCCGCGTTGAGCCGGTCGATGATCGATTTGGGTGTGCCGCTCCTAACGGTGGTCCCGAACCAGTTGCCGGCGTCGAAGCCGGGATAGCCTGACTCGGCAATCGTGGGCACCTCAGGCATCACCTCCGAGCGTTTGATCGTGGTGACACCGAGCGCGCGCAGCTTTCCGGCTCGCGCATTCGGCGCAGCTTCGATGATGTTGGTGACGAGGAGTGTCGTATGGCCTCCGATCGTCGACAGGGTGGCAGGCGCACCACCGTTGAAGGGAATGTGCGTAATGTCCACTTTGGCGATGTTCTTGAACATCTCGCCCGCCATGCGCTGCGATCCGACGACGCTCGCGGTCCCGTAGGTAAGCGTTCCAGGCTGTGTGCGGGCCAGCGCGACAAGCTCTTTCAGATTCTTTGCCGGCACAGAAGGATGCGCGGCAATCACCATCGCGGTCTGTGCGAGGCGCGTAACGCCGCTGAAGTCCTTCAGCGTGTCGTAAGGCAGCTTCGAGCGCACGAACGGATTCACCGTAAAGCTCGGCGACATGATGAGCACCGTGTGCCCGTCCGCAGGCGCGCGTGCGACGAGCTCGGCACCGATGACGGTGCTCGCACCCGGGCGGTTTTCGACGATCACGTTTTGCCCGAGTGCGCGGCTCATCGGCGGCCCCAGCGTGCGGCCGAGTGTGTCCGTTCCACCACCCGGCGCGAAGGGTGAGATGAACCGGACCGGTTTGGCCGGAAAGTCCTGCGACATGGCGGGTACCGCTCCGGCTGCAGTGACTGCCGCACTGACTAGGAAACATGCCTTGATCCAGTGCATCGCCGTCGTTCTCCCGAGCTATTGTCGTTTGCGGCTGTCATGGTAACGTCCTTTCGCCGCACACCAAAGGAGATGAAATGAGACTGCCGAAGTTGAAGTATGAAGAGATGACGTCCGAGCAGAAGGAATCACACGACAGGCACGCCGTGCGCCGCAACGTCGTGGTGGGGCCCTACGAAGTGTGGATTCACAATCCGGCGCTGATGGACAAGGTCTCGGCGATCAGCAACTATTTTCGCTTCGACTGTAATCTTCCGGTGAAGCTTCGTGAGTTCGGCATTCTCGTCACGGCCCGTTACTGGGACGCGCAGTATTCATGGAACGCACATGTCGACAAGGCGCTCGCTGCCGGCGTGCCTCAGGATGTGGTGGACGCCCTTGCCGCCGGCCGGAAACCTGATTTCAAGGCGGACGACGAGCGTGTGTTCTACAACTTTGCGATGGAAGCGCTCGAGAAGCACTTTGTCAGCAAGGAGACTTTCGAGGAAGCGCGGAAGCTTTTTGGACAGCAAGGTCTCGTGGATCTGATCGGAGCCGTCGGCTACTTCTCGATGCTGCAGATCTGCCTCAACAGCGCCGAAGTCGATCTACAGCCCGAGCGTAAGCCGCCGTTTACGAACGTGCGCGGCTATACGAAGACGGCGTAATTACAGGACGAGCAGGAGCAGCGCGCCGAGTGCCGCAGCACCGACAATGAGCCGATAAAACTCGGGCGTTGGTGCAGATGAATCCGGTGAGCCCAGTACTTGTTGAATGAGCTCGCCCGCAGGCCTCGGCAACACTCGCGCCGCGAATTTGGCCTCTTCTGCCGCGGCAAGCTGCGCTGCAGCTGCCATGATGGCGGGCGACATCTGTGTCGGGGGCGCGTCAGTGCGCACGAGCACCTCCGGCGGCGCGGGATGCGGTGCGCTCGCGCCCGGCGTCAACTCGGCTGTGGCGGGTGGTCTTGGGGAAACACTCGCCGCAACCGCGGGATCGTTGTATGCGCGAGGGTCGAGCCGCTCGGGCAAAGCCATTGCTGACGGCGCTGCAGCGGGCGCCTGCATCGACTGTCTCGGGCCTTCGTCCGCCATGGGATATGCACCCCGCGGAAGGCGCACGGCTTCGGGGCTTGCCGGGCCCATCTGGGGCGCGACTGCGAGCCCATCGCGGTCGATCGCGCCCGTTGAGCGCGGCATGACGTTCGAGACGCTGAGAATTCCGTCATCCGTACTAAGTTCGAGTCCGTCGAGATACGGGCGCGCCGCTGAGGGCGCCGCGCTGACCGGTTTCGGCCCGCTTTTCGCATCGTTAGCGGCCGGCGCGAGCGCGTGCAGACGCGGTGAGGGGGTGTGGCTCGCAGCCACCGCAGCAGCGCTCAGGTTCACGCTGTAGCCGCCGAGCGCAACGGCAACGCGCGGGGAGAGGGGTAAATCGATTTTACCGTTGGGCAAGACGACCGGAGGAAGTCCGCGTCTCGGGCCCGGCAGCGAAGTGCCGTCCTTTGCGGCGTCGGTTTCGGCGCGTACGGGCGCGACGCGGGTCGCGATGAGCGCGTCCCAAAGGGCCATCTGGAGATCTCGTGTCTTTCCAGCATCCATCGTCTAGCTGCCACGATCACGGCACGACGCCGTATCGTGATAACGGCGACACGGGTGAATGCTTGAGGGGCCAGAAAAGGCAGGCTCCTGTGGAACCTGCCTTCTTCGTAAAAAGAAAAAGGCAGGCTCCCGTGGAACCTGCCTCTTTCGTAAAAAGAAAAGGCAGGCCCTGTGGAACCTGCCTCTTTCGTAAAAAGGCCAGGCTCGTGGAGCCTGGCCTTCGTACCAGCTGTACCGAGTTACTTGGTTGACGAGGACGAAGCGGCGCCGCTCCCGCCGGTCGAGCTCGATGCGCCCGAACCGGAAGCAGGCGCGGGTGCGGACGACGACGACGATGACGATCCCGAGGACGGAGCCGGCGTCGTCGAGGACGACGAGGACGAGCCGCCAGGCACCACGACTGTCGATTTCTCTTTCGTGACTTCCTTGCTGGTAGTTGACCCGCTTCCGCTCGAGCCCGGGGCAATTACGGCCGTATCTTTTTGTTCCTTGCAAGCGCCCAGTGCCAACGCGCTCAACAGCACCAGCGTCCACGTACCTTGTTTTCCAGTCATATCTTCTCCTTGGGTGAGTTGCAACAGGTGGCAGCCCACGGGATGTAACCGGAACTCAATGACATTGTCAACGGCGCGCGCGTGGGGGAGGCCCTCCTTTTCATCCCCTTGAGCGGCGTTGACGCGCGACCGTTGCCGAACCCCGAGTCGCGAGGGCGCATCCTGGGGCGGTCTGGCGCTTCTTTG
>JBKJPI010000231.1:0-4112 GCA_046595235.1 Burkholderiales bacterium
AGGGCGCGCGCTCGGCGCCTCGCTGCCCGTCACCGAACGTGCACTTCAATGTTTCGACGAAGCATCCAAAGACGGCCTCGGCCCGAAAGACGGTTCGACGCTCCCCGCGCGGTTCGCGAAGAAATAATGTGAGCACAAAACCGGTCATCGGGGAGGGCGCCCCGGCGACCTCGATTCAGGTGCTGCTGATAACGTAACGCACGAAACCGCTGTGTGCCGTGTACTTGTCATACAGCCCGCGCGCACGGTAATTGTTTTCCCTGGTGTGCCAGTAGAGGCGCGACCAACCCTGCGATTTCATTCCCGCGACGAGCCAGTCGATGAGCTGCTGGCCGACGCCTTTCGCCCGCCCGGCCGGGTCGACGAAGAGATCCTCAAGGTAGCACACCGGCGTCAGCGTCCACGTGTTCTCGTGCACGATGTAGTTCGCCATGCCGATCACGCCTTCACCGCTCCGGTCGGCCACGATGCCGCGCACCGATGAGGCCGGGTCCATGAGGCGCCGCCAGGTGTGGCCGGTAATGGGTTCGGAGAGCTCGCGCTCATAGAAGCGGCAGTACCCGTCCCAGAGGGTGCGCCAGCGCGCCTCGTCGCGCGCTTCGACCGGCCGAACTGTAACGCCCGATGCCGCCATCGGCTACGCAGCAGCCGCCGCTTCGCGCAGGTTCGGGGCAACGAATCTGGCGAGCCAGCGTCTGTTCACGATCATGTTGCGCTGCCACTCCGCCTCGATGTCGGGAACAGTCGACGCTTTCACGGCTGCAGTCGCCATAAGCGCGTCTCGCCACGCCGCGAGGTGCGGCAGTGTTTCGAGGATTCCAAGAGGCCGCATTCTGTCCATGAAGGTGTAGCGCTGGAGGAAAGGTGCATAGGCGGCATCGACGAGCGAGAACCGGTCTCCGTTGAAATACGGCCCGGCGTTGCCACGCTTTGAAAGTGCTTCGTTGAGCTTGCCGAAGGGTTCTTTGATCTTCGCGGCGCGCGCGATGAATTCCTCTTCCGTGTTGGCATATGCGGTCTGCGAAACCGCGCTCGCGAACGTTGTCACATAGTCGGTCCATGCCCGATTACGCGCGCGTGCGAGCGCGTCCTCCGGATGCAGTCGGGGCAAAGAAGTCTCATCGAGGTATTCAGCGATCGCGTTGGATTCGAACAATGCTTCCCTGCCATCGATCTGCAACACCGGAACCTTGGCGTGCGGGGAGATCGCGAGGAACCATGCGGGGCGATTGTCGCGGTCGATATAAGAGATGTCGTAAGGCACGTCCTTCGCGCGCAACACGATCGCGGCGCGCTGCACCCACGGACACGTCTTGAAACTGCACAGCTGGTACTTCGACGCCATGGCGAATCCTTGTCGAGGGGGAGGTGCATGCTGGCACACCCAGCCGTCGCTTTCAATCGCCGTAACGCCCCTTTGGGCGACACCAAAAGGAAACCCCGCCGAAGCGGGGTCCTTTTTCACTCATGGGACGGGTTCGATCAGCGGTAAACGTGCTCGCCGCGATGAGTCTTCCATTCGCGCTCGAGGTATTCGGCATCTTCGTCGGAGCGCGGTGTTACGCCCATCACGATTCCGCCGCTCTTGATGCCGTCTTCGTAATGCTTGACGCGTTCTTCCGGAATTCCCCACCCGACGAGCGCGCCGATGAGCCCGCCCGTTACGCCGCCTGCGCCCGCGCCTGCAAGTGCTGCAACGGCCGGTCCCGCGATCACGAGCCCGAGACCGGGGATCACAAGCGAGGTGCCGACCGCAGCAATCGCTGCTGCAGCGCTGATAAACTCGCGGCCATGCCTAAAACCAACGGTTGGGGGCTCGTCGGCACCGGGCGCATCGCCGACGACCGAATGCTGCCGGCGATCAACGCTTTCGCCGGAAACAAGCTGATTGCAGTTGTAAGCCGTGATCAGGCGCGCGCCGATTCTTTCGCGAAGAAGTTCCGCGCCAAAAATGCATACACGCGTTTCGAGGACCTGCTCGCGAACCCGGAAGTGAGCGTAGTCGCGATACATACACCGAACGCGCTTCACGCGGAGCAGGCGATCGCTGCGGCGCGCGCAGGAAAGCACGTGTTCTGCGATAAACCGATGGCTACGAGTAGCGCCGACGCACAGCGCATCGTGGAAGAATGTGAAAAATCCGGCGTGCGCCTCGGCGTCAATTTTCACAACCGCTTCATGCCGAGCTTCATCGATACGAAACGCCTCATCGAAAGTGAAGCGATCGGCAAGGTACTGCTCGTGCAACTCGAGGCGAGCCCTGGCGCGCGCACGGGAACCCGCGATACCACGTGGCGCGTCGACGCAGAGATGGCCGGGCTGGGTACGACAATGAGTATCGGCGTGCACGTCTACGACGTGCTGCGTTTCCTCCTTTCATCCGAGATCGAGACCGTCTCAGCGTTTTTCGATACTTCTCGCGGTGTGATGGAAGAAACGAACCTTTCCATGTTTCGCTTTGCCAATGGCGTCGCCGCGCAGGTGAGCGTGCACGAGAAAGCGCCGCAGCCGCACAATGATTTCGTCATCTACGGCACTCAAGGCCGCATCACCGGCAGGGGACTCACGCGAAGCCGCTCGGGCGGCGAGCTTCAGGTATTGACCGCCGACGGGAAGACGAAAGTGACCGCTTATCCTGCGATCAATGCCCACGCCGCCTGCGTGGCGGACTTCAGCCGCGCGCTGCTGGAGGGCCGCGCGCCGAGTCCGACGGGCGTCGACGGACTGCGCAGCGTCGAGCTCACCGAAGCCATGGCACGTTCAGCGTGGGATGGCGTGCACGTGACTTTGCGTGCTTCGTAGCACAACATCGACATCGATTGACGGGAACGCATGACAAAAACGCAGCCGGAGACCAACGCAGAGAAAGACGAAGCGGTTGCAGCCGTACCGCGAGAGGGGCTGCTGCAGCTCTTTCTCCGCTTTCTGAGATTCGGCTTCCTCGCGTGGGGCGGCCCTGTTGCGCAGATCGCGATGCTGCGGCAGGAGCTGGTCACTGAAGAAAAGTGGGTGACCCCGCGACATTTCAACCGCGTGTTGGCGATGTATCAGGTGCTGCCGGGTCCGGAGGCGACAGAGCTTTGCGTGTACTTCGGCATGCTGTCTCGCGGCCGAATCGGCGGAATCCTCGCGGGCCTGGGATTCACCCTTCCGGGCTTCTTCCTGATGCTTCTGTTGTCGTGGCTGTATGTCCGCTACGGCCTCAACACGACCGGCACCTTCGGGTTCGTGTTCGCAGCCGTGCAGGCTGCTGTCGCCGCCCTGATCGTACGCGCGGTTCATCGCATCGGCGGGCACGTCCTCGATGATCGCTGGCTCTGGGTGATCGCAGGAATTGCCATGCTTGCGCAGCTCGCCGGTGTGCATTTCGGCGTGACGCTGATCGCCGGCGGGTTCGCTTACGTGCTCGCAAAGCAGGCCAACGCGGCAATCGCCGCGGCCTTCATGGTGCTGTGCGCTGCGGGGCTCGCAGTATGGACGGCACAGCATGGGTTCGAGCTTTCCCTGACGGGCAGCACGCTCGCTCAGAGTGCGGGGCAGGCTCAGCGTTCGCTGTGGGAGCTGTTCGTATCCGGCTTCAAGGCGGGTATGCTGACGTTCGGCGGCGCCTACACGGTGATCCCGTTCCTGCAGGAAGACGCGGTCTCGACCGGCGCCTGGATGACCAATGCGCAGTTTCTCGACGGCCTCGCGCTGTCGAGCCTTCTGCCCGCGCCGCTCATCATCTTTTCCACTTTCGTCGGCTACCTTGGCGGGGGTACGGCAGGCGCGGTCGTGCTGACCATCGGCATCTTCCTGCCGGCGTTTGCCTTTACGCTGCTCGCGCACGATCCGCTGGAACGCCTCGTGAGCCAGCCGAAGATCCGGGAGTTCCTCGAAGGCGTTACGGCCGCAGTCGTGGGGCTGATCGCGGGGACCACGCTCGCGCTCATGGCAGTGAGCATCGTCAGCATTCCGACAGCGGTCATCTTTGTGCTCGCGCTTGCTGCGCTCTTCTATTCGAAGTCGAAATACGCGATCCCGCTCGTGGTTGCAGCCGCCGCACTCGCAGGATACATACTGAGTCTCGTCTAAGCCGGCGAGTCGCAACTGAAATGAAGATCGCCACCTGG
>JBKJPI010000354.1:0-15727 GCA_046595235.1 Burkholderiales bacterium
AGCGAAGACGAGTTCAAGCTTCTGACGTGGGCGATCGGCCTTTACGCTGGCGTTGCGCGTCCGCAAGGCAAGGCGAGCCAGTACATCTCGGCGGTGCGCGATGAAGGCACGGAGTACCGCACCGGCCGCGGCCGCGGCTACTCTTCCAACGCCGAGCTCGACTTTCACACCGATTCAGCCGACATCGTTGCGCTCACGTGCTTCAACAAGGCGGCCTCAGGCGGCATGAGCATCGCGACGAGCTCTATTCGTGCTTATCGCGTCATGCAGGACGAGAACCCCGAGCTCGTCGAATTTCTTCGTGAGCCGATCCACTTCAGCCGTCAGCAGGAGCAGGCGTCGGACGAAGCACCGTCGTATCCCAATCCGGTATTCGACGAGCTCGGCGGGCAGCTCTACAGCAAGTGGAATCGTAACCGCATGGAATCCGCGCAGAAAATCGAAGGTGTGCCGCAAATCTCACCGAAGCACCGCGAGGCGCTCGAGCAGTTCGACCTGCTGGTGCGGCGCCCGGACCTTGCGTACTCGATGTGGCTCGAGCCCGGCGACATGCAGCTCGTGAACAGCCATGTGACCGTTCATTCGCGCACCGACTTCGTCGACCATGAAACGCCCGCGCAGAAGCGCCTCCTCTGGCGCCTGTGGCTTTCGATACCGGCTGGCGAACGCCTGCCCGAGAGTTGGCGCGCGGCTTACCGGGCCGTTGAGCCGGCCACCGTTCGCGGCGGCATTCGCGGGCAATCCTACGACAGCAACCGCCGCGCGTTCGAAGAAAAGCAGGCTGCCGATGTCGGGATGGTTCTGCCGCTCGACTGAGTCGTATCCGTCTTCTTTTGTACGAGGTAACTTCTTTCATTATACTTTCGGGGTCGATACACAAGGCCCGGAGGCAAGCAGTGAAAGCCGTCAGAATCATTCCGATCGAACCACGCAAAAGATATTCATGCCTCAAATGCCCCGGCTATTGCTGCAGCTATGCAGAAATCGAGATCACTGAACGCGATATACGAAGGCTCGCGCGTCACTTCAACCTCGACTTCGATCGAGCCGCAGCGCGCTACGCGAAGTACGACCGCGTTAAAGGCATCTGGATGTTGCGGCACAAGAAAGACCACATCTTCGAATCGACGTGCATGATGTTCGATCAGGTGAAGCGCCGCTGCACCGTCTACGAAGCGCGCCCTGGCGTATGCCGCCAGTATCCCGATTCAACGCGATGCGGCTATTACGACTTCCTCAGCTTCGAGCGCGAGCAGCAGGGCGATCCGGATTTCGTCGCGCTGACCTGACCCGTACTTCAGACGCGTTCGGTAGAGGTCTGCGGGTCACTGACCCACGCCTGCAACAGGCGCCATGAGACCGCGAGGACCAGCGGCCCCACGAAGATACCGATGAGGCCGAAGGAGATCAGGCCTCCGATCACGCCTGCGAGGACGAGCAGCAGCGGAAGGTGCCCGCCCCGCCTGATTAGGATCGGACGCAGCACGTTGTCCATGCTGCCCACGATGATGGCCCACACCGCGAGCCCGATTGCCCACCCCGTGCTGCCGTCCCAATAGAGCCATCCGGCCGCGCAAAACAGGATCGGCGCCGCGCCGATCTGGGCGACGGCCAGCACGAACATGAGCGCGGTGAGAAGTCCGGTGAACGGGACGTTGGCAACCGCAAGTCCGATTCCGCCCATGACGCTCTGAACGAGGGCCGTCACGACGACACCGAACGCAACGCCGCGAATCGCCTGCCCTGCGAGCGTAACGACCTCCTCGCCTCGCGTACCGCCGATCTTGCGGAAGAAGTGTCGAACACCTGCAACGGCATTCTCTCCGTATGCGTAAAGCCCGGCCGAGATGATGAGCGTCAGCAGGAACTGAAGTGCGAGCTTGCCGAAGCTTCCGACTTCAAGCACGAGCCACGAGACCATCCCGCGCGCATACGGTTCGAGCCGTTCGGTGAGCCCGGCCGGCCCGGCAGCGCCGATCTCCGTCCACGCAGCCGATATCTTCGGCCCGGCAACAGGCAGCGTCACCAGCCATTGGGGCAGCGTCGGAAGTTGTGCACGCGTGAGTGAGCCCACCCACGCTGCGATCTCGTCTGCATTCGAGACGAGCGTGGCTATGGCGAAGGAAACGGGGACAACGAATGCGAGCAGCAGCGCCGTCGTCATGACCGTCACGGCGAGCCAGCGCTTGTTCCACAGCTTCACCTGAACTGAAAGCATGAGCGACCACGTGGCAACCACGATCATGCTCGACCAGATCAGCGCAGGGATGAAGGCCCGCAGGATCCAGAAGCAGGCCGCGATGAGGCCGACCATGAACAGGACGGCAAACGTGGTGCGCGCGAGATCGCGCCGGGGCTGCAGTGCATCGGCGCGCGTGTCGACGACGACGTGCCCAACCTCTGCGACCGCGGCATGATCGGCTCGTGTGCTGCTCTCTTGCATCAGATTCCCCATTGAAGTTGCGGTCCATGCATTTGGCGTGCCTCACAACGTCGTGATAAAAGAATCGCGGTAACCACGGGAAAGCTCATGACGAAAGCGCTTGCTATTGCTGAACCGCAGGCCGTCGGCCTCTCGCCGCAGCGCATTCAGCGCATCGCAGTCGCGCTCGAAGCTGAGATTGCGGCAGGCACGCTGCCCGGTGCGACGATGGCGATTGCACGAAAGGGGAAGCTGGCTTACCACGCAGCCTTCGGTCAACTCGATCCCGTTGGAGGCACGCCGATGCCGAAAGACGCGCTCTTCAGCATTGCTTCCATGACAAAGCCGATGGTCACCGTCGGCGCGCTGATGCTCTACGAAGAAGGCCGGATGATGGTGAATGAGCCGGTCGGCAAGTATCTCCCGCAGCTCTCTCGAATGCGCGTGGGAACGGCGGGGTGCGACGGCAGCCCCGCGCAAACGGTTGCGCTGAATCGTGAAGCGACCCTGCAGGACCTCATGCGGCACACCTCCGGCTTCAGTTACGGTCGCGGAGAAACGCCGCTTCACAAAATTTACCCTGTCGGTTCCGCGGCGTCTGCAGCCAAATGGACAGGCGCGGAGTTTCTCGACCGCCTTGCCGAGCTGCCGCTGCACTTCCAGCCGGGATCGTCGTGGGAATACAGCCTCGGTCTCGACATTCTCGGTCTTGCCGTGGAATCGGTGGTCGGCAAGCCGCTGCGTGCGTATCTGCAAGAGCGAATCTTCTCGCCGCTCGGCATGAAAGACACGGGCTTCGTCGTGCCGGAGAAAGAGCTCGCGCGCTACGCAGACGCGCTGCCGCACGATCCGATCTCGGGCGAACCGCAAAGCCTCCGCGACGGCACGAAGCTTCACAAGTTCGACTGCGGAGGGGGCTGCGCGGTTTCGACCGCCATCGACTATCTGCGGTTTGCGCAGATGCTTCTCAACCGCGGCGAGCTCGACGGCGTTCGCATCCTTGCCCGCAAGACCGTGGATTACATGACGGCGGATCACATGGGCCCGGAGATCGATGCCACACGCCTGCGCAACTACCCCAACATCAACGGTTATGGATTCGGTCTCGGCGTTGCGGTTCGGCGCGGCGCCGGCATCTCGGGCGTTAACAGCTCGAAAGGCGAGTTCCACTGGGCCGGTTCGACGGGCACGTATTTCTGGGTCGATCCCGCGGAAGAGCTTGCGGTGGTATTCATGACGCACGCCCCAGGCGCGATCCGCTACTACCACCGGCAGCTCCTTCACGCGCTGGTGATGCAGGCGCTCGAGTGAAGTGACGACCTCCCGATGATCCGGGTGGCGCGCACCGTCCTCAGGATTTGCAGCGGCGCGCCCAAAGGGCGATAGAGCGCGCCGCGCTACACGGTTTACTCGGCTTTGACGCCGGCTTTCTGCACGACGCGACGCCACATATCGATGTCTTTCTTTATGAGGCTGCCGAACTGCTCAGGCGAGCCACCTGCGGCAGAGACACCGTCACCGGAGAGCTTGTCCTGCATATCCTTGTTCTTGAGGATCTTGTTGAGCTCGCCATTCACGCGATCGAGGATCGGCCGCGGAAGGTTTTTCGGTGCAACGAGCCCGTGCCACAGCACCACGTCATAGCCTTTGAGGCCTGACTCGTTGACTGTGGGGATGTCCTTGAAGGCGTCGACGCGTTTCATCGTCGTCACGGCGATGGGTTTCAGCTTTCCGCTTTTCACGTGCGGCGTCACCGGTGCGATGCTGCCCCAGATGAGTTGCGTCTGCCCGGATATCGTATCGATGATGGCGGGGCCGGTGCCTTTGTACGGGATGTGCGTCATCTTGACGCCTGCCATGTCGGAAAAGAGCTCTGTTGCCAGGTGGACGATGCTGCCTTGTCCGCTGGAGGCATAGAGCAGGTTACCCGGCTTCGCCTTGGCGAGCGCGATCACGTCCTTGGCGGTCTTGGCCGGCAACGACGGATGCGAGGCGATCAGCAGCGGCCCCTGCGACAGCTGGATGACCGGCGTGATGTCGTTCACCGGATCGAAGGCCACCTTATAGATCGCCGGATTGACCGAGTAGCTGCCGGCAATCAGGGTGTACGTATAACCATCGGGCGGTGCCTTGGCCCCGAGCTCCGCGCCGAGTGAGCCGCCGGCACCGGGACGATTGTCCACGATGAACTGCTGGCCGAGGCCTTCGGACAACTTCTGCGCGGCGATGCGCGCAATGAAGTCAGTGCCGCCGCCCGGCGCAAAGGGCGCAATGATGCGGACCGATTTAGTCGGATACTGCTGCGCCATTGCACCAGCCGTTGCAGCGAGCGCCGCCACGCCAGTCAGGGTCGCGGCAATCGAGGCACGCGCATTGATCTTCAACATCGAACGTCTCCTGTGGTGTTGTCTGAAGCAGGGTACTTACGTTGTCATCGCAAGGTGCAGCAATGCGACGTGGCGATCGTGGCGCACGGCAGGATAGCCCTCTGAGCGGCCGGGCCGTCGATTTTACGCTGCCATCACGTGGTCGCGCATCATCGGCCGCAGGCCGCGAGCGCCGAAGTATGCGATCTCTTCGTGCGGTCGCCGAGCGAAAGGATGGCGGACATGAGGGAGGGGGCGCGATAATCGGAGCTCCGCATTCTGCATCGAAGACCCAATGAAGCGCTATCGAGATATGCATCAGATCGCGCTCGACGCGGCGTATGACAACACGGCGGCCGTGAGGGAAAGCGCGCAAATTCTCGTAGACTGGGATCAGCGCAGTGCCGCGCTTGCAGCCGCTCGCTCTCAGCACCTCGACCTTCGCTATGGCCCGCGTGAGCGCAACCGTATCGATTACTTCGGTGCAGACGGCGATCGCACGCCAATCCTCGTCTTCGTCCACGGTGGCTACTGGCAGATGCGCGCGAAGGAAACCTTCCGCTTCCTGGCGGTCGGACCGCTCGCGCACGGCATCAGTGTTGCGAACGTAGCGTACACGCTCGCACCTGAAGCGACGCTGCAGCAAATCATCGACGAAATCCGAAACGCGATCGTTTATGTCGAAGCGAACGCTGGAAGCCTTGGCGGAGATGCAGGGCGCATCTTCGTATCCGGCTGGTCTGCCGGCGGCCATCTGACAGCCATGTTGCTTTCACATCCGGCGGTGCGCGGGGGTCTTGCGATCAGCGGCATCTTCGATCTCGAACCGATCCGGCTGAGTTTTCTCAATGCAAAGCTCGGTCTTGACGAGGACGATGTGCGGCGACTGAGTCCGATTGCGCACATCTCACAACGGAAAGCCCCGCTCGTCGTCGCGTACGGCACCGAAGAGCTGCACGAGCTGCAAAGGCAATCGTGCGATTACGCGGCAGCGCGTGCGGCTGCGAAACTGCCCACCACACTCGCTGCCATCCAGGGCCGCAACCATTTCACGATCCTCGAAGAGCTCGCGAGTCCCAACGGCGCGTTGACCGCGCACGTTCGCGACCTCGTTGAATACAAGTAGGGATACCGCGCGGTGCACTGACTTCGTGCGATACGCGGGGTTACGCACTAGCACGGGGCGCTCGACCGCCGTGTGCGTTCTCTTAAGTCCATGATTACGCGGTAAATCAGAAGTGGCATAAGCGTTGCTCAAGAGGTGCGGCAGGCCGCGGCGGCTTGCAGCCGAGTTTTCGCATCTCGAAGGAGCGCTCACATGCATTCCCGCCGCAAATTTCTCCGCACCGCCCTCGTCGTTCTGGCCGCCAGTGCCTCGCTCGGCTCAGCCTCGCACGCCATCGCCCAACAACCCAGAGTCATCAAGGTCGGCACGCTCAAGCTGATCCACGGCATCACGCCGTACTTTTACGAAAAGTTCGCGCCGCCCGGTTACAAGTTCGAGGTGATCACCTTCGAAAGCCCGACTGACGGAAAGAATGCGGTTATCACCGGAACGGTTGACTTCGGCACCTTCGGAATCGCAGCCGCGACACTCGGCGCGGCCGCAGGCGAGCCGCTCGTGATCTTCGCATCCCAATGCAATCGCGGCATGGCGGTCGTCTCGAACGTGAAGTCCGACATCAAGACGATCAAGGATCTGCGCGGAAAGAAAGTTGCGATTTGGCCCGGATCCACACAAGAAGTCGTGATCCTCGAGCGCCTGAAGGCCGAAGGTATGACGGTGAAGGACATTCAGGCGAT
Source organism: Burkholderiales bacterium (assembly GCA_046595235.1). Lineage (GTDB taxonomy): Bacteria > Pseudomonadota > Gammaproteobacteria > Burkholderiales > SG8-41 > JAQGMV01. The sequence continues at coordinate 6,592 of JBKJPI010000354.1, forward strand.
CCGACTGCCCTTTTCGGATATGGCGCCCGCACTCGCACGCGGTGACGTCGATGCGTACGTCGGGGCAGAGCCCGGCCCCGGCATCAGTCTCGCGAACGGCGTCGGCCGGATCGTCGAGTATCCCTACAGCACCGCGATCGGCTCGCTCAACATGGTTTGGGGCGTGAAACAGGAAACCATCGACAAGAATCCCGAGCTCGTCAGGATGATGATCGACATTCATCGCAAGGCGACCGAATACGCAATGGCGAACGAGGGCGCGAAGGTCGAGATGGCCGTGCAAAAGCTCGGTCAGACGCGTAAATCGATCGAGCTCGCTTCGCCGAACGTCGAGCTCACCTGGAAAATTGACGACGTTTTCATCCAGCGCGCCAAGGCTTACGCACAGCTCATGCACGAGAAGAAACAGATCCGCGAGCTGCCGAACTTCGATAAGTTCATCAGCACGAAGTTCATGCCGACTGCCGTCGCGACGGCGAAATAAGGTGGCTCCCGCTTCTTCTGCCAGCCTCGCGGCCGTGCCGGTGGAAGAGCCGGCGGTGGCGCTGCCAGAGCTACCTTCGCCCACCGCCGCGATTGCTGCGGCGGTGACAGGGGCGCCTGCGAAGCGCTCGTTCGGGATGCCAGAGCGCATCCAAAGCCTGCTCCTGGGCCTCGGCTTTCCAGTCGCGCTCATCCTGCTCTGGCACCAGATCGTCGTCATGACAGGGACGCGGCTCGTGCCGAAGCCGTCGCAGGTCGGGCTGATGATGTACGACTTTGCGTTCGGCGGTATTCACGACGATGCATTCAGCGGCACCATTCTCACGCACCTGCTTGCATCGATGGAGCGCGTCTACGGCGGCTTCGCACTTGCGGTGGTGCTGGGTGTGCCGCTCGGGCTTATTGTCGGCAAAGTAAAGATCATCCGGCAGCTCGTCGATCCGACGCTCTCGCTGCTGCGTCCGATCCCGGTCACAGCGTGGCTGCCGCTGTCGATGATCTTCTTCGGCCTCGGCCCGCGCTCCGCGATTTTTCTGGTCTTCCTCGGCGCCTTCTATCCGATCGTGCTGAACACGATCTTCGGAGTTCGCTCGGTTGATCCCAAGCTCTTCGAAGCCGCTTCCATGCTCGGCTGCGACGGTTCGCGAATGTTCCGGCAAGTGGTGCTGCCTGCGGCAACGCCAAGCATTTTCAATGGCCTGCGGCTCGCACACGGCTTCGCCTGGATTCTGATCGTGGTCGGAGAAATGACAGGCGTGCCGACGGGATTGGGGTCGGTCATCATGGACGGACGCACCCTCTCCCGCACCGACCTCGTCATCACCGGCATGATCGTTATCGGCATCGCGGGCTTCGCCACCGATCGCATCATCGTTGCAATCAACAACCGGGTGCTTCGATGGAGCCCGCAACACCATGGATAACACCGCACCGCGCCGCCCGTTTCTTGCCGTTCGCAATCTCAACAAGTCGTTTCAGATCGGGGTCGAGTCTGTCGAAGCGCTGCGGGGCGTCGAGCTCGTGATCGACAAGGGCGAATTCGTATGCCTCATCGGCGCTTCGGGCTGCGGTAAATCCACACTGCTGCGGATTATTGCGGGCTTCGAAAAACCGACTTCGGGCCGCGTCGATATCTACGATCATTCAATCGAGGGCCCCGGCAGCGACCGCGGGATGGTTTTCCAGGATTACGCGCTTTTCCCCTGGCTCAGCGTTCGCGACAACATCGCGTTCGGACCACGCCAGAAGGGCCTTACCAAAGCGAAAGTGAAGGAGATCACCGACGAGTATCTGAACATGGTCGGCCTCGCCCCCTTCGCCGATCGCTTTCCTTCACAGCTTTCAGGCGGCATGAAACAGCGCGTCGCAATCGCCCGTGTGCTCGCGAACGAAGCGAATATTCTTCTCATGGACGAGCCTTTCGGGGCACTCGACGCGCTCACGCGTGAGCAGCTCCAGGACGAGCTGCTGCAGATCTGGGCGCGCACTGGCGTCACGGTGATCTTCGTCACCCATTCGGTCGAGGAAGCCACCTTGCTCGCCGACCGTGTCATTGTCATGACCGCCGGCCCCGGCCGCATCGAGACGGACATCGCAATAAGACTCGAGCGCGCGCGCGACGTCTCTTCCCCTGGCTTCAACGAAGTGCGCCGCCAGCTCACGCAGCGCCTCACGAGCCACGTCAAACGGCGGGAGCTGAAGACCGCAGCTTAGGCGAGAGCGCCGGGGCAAGGGTTGCCGTACAGTTTGAAATCGAGGTACGTTCTGCTGCGCGTCTAGGCCTTTCGGCTGATTGCCCCATGGGGAACGCGGTGCTACAACACCCGTTCCCCTAGGGCCTAACGGTCGAAGCGAAGATCGGGCGTCGGTAAGCCCACGGCAACTGGAGTAAGGCATGCTGAGTGGCTGGCATCGCCTCGTTAGCTCGGCACGGCCACGGTAAATCTGCATGCAGGGGGTTCATCATGCTTGATTTTCTGGTCGCACTTGCACAGTTCGCGTGTTTCCTCGGCCTGGGTTATGGCGCATTTCTCTGCCTCGCCCACCACGACTGTGTAGATAATCTTCGCGCCCATTACGACCCCATTTCGGGACACGACTGGCTCGCAGTCGAGAGCGAGACGAATTTGCGCATCGCTATCGTCCCGATGACTCAGGAAGAGACGCGCGCGGCAGATCGAAAGGTCGTAGCCTGAGATCTGTTGTTCATAAAGCGCGCGGCGCTCAGGGAATGATCTGAGTGCCTAAAGAAACGATGAAATTGAATTTTTCCCACGTGGCGGGCGCGGCCATCTGACGATTGGCAACGACCGGCCTGGGATCATCGTGTTCGGCGGTAACCCAGTAATACTCTGAAGCGGTGCTCCCGGGTTTGGGGCGCTTTGCGGGGCTTCGCAGCGCCACACGGGCGGAGGCTCCCGCCTTAACAGCGCCCGAGCGCACGCTCAGGCAGAAGGCAGCGCCGACCGGAGTCCGCGCGTTCGCGAGGACCTTGCCGCCCCAGTCGGGATAGAGAAACCGGCCGCCGCTCAAAGTTTTTAACGTTACGGTCGACTCGTTCGGCACGACAGCGTCGTCTCCGAACGGGATTCCAGCAGCGTCGCAGAGCTTGAAAGTCTCCCACGACTTTGCTTCCATCCGATTGGCGTTCACGTCACCGTCGCCGCCGCCTTCCGCTACGACGAAAGTTCCATGCGCGCTGCGAATGCTGATCATCATGACATCTCTCCCAGCGGCGTCGTTGTTCGCCGATGTGTCACTAAGTCTACGACAACGCCAAGTCCAGATGGAGCCGGAGTCCCTTTGCTACGCGGTGCGTCGCTCTTGGGTGCCTTGCACCGGCATCGCCGTGCGGGCGGAGTGCAGCCGATGCAGCGTGATCTGCCGCACCACCGCCTTGCTCGCGTCGATATGTGCGTGCAGCAGCAGCCGCGCCTCGTCGAAGCTTCGGCGCAGCACCGTACGCAGGATCTGCGCATGCTCGTCGTAGGTGGCGTCGATGCGCTCGGGTTTGGTGAAGTCGAGCCGCCGAATGATGCGAATGCGTTCGGAGATGTCGCGATGAATGCGCGACATTTCGGGGTTACCCGCGGCGATGAGAAGCTGCTGATGGAACGCCTCATCGAGCTGGCTGACCACACGCGGATCGCGGGTACGCGCAACCGGCGCCACGAGCCATGTGGTCGAGAGCGTCTCCAAGTCTGCCTCGCCTTCCGCCTCACAGAGCCTGCGGATTGCGGCGGTTTCCAGCACCACGCGAACGTCGTAGAGATTTTCGAACAGGGTGAAATCGAACGGCTTCACGTTCCAGCCATTGCGCGCCGAAACATCGATGTAGCCCTCGCGCTCGAGACGGTAGAGCGCTTCGCGGACCGGTGTGCGCGAAACGCCGACGCGCGCGGCGACCTCTGTCTCGGTAAAGCGGTCGCCCGGCAGAAGACAGAAATCGAAGATCTCACCTTTGATGCGGTCGTAGACCCCTGTGGCCAGACTCTTGGGTTCGAGAGTTTTGATCATGCGGCCACTACTCCTGTTACGGTCACACGGTTTGCATCAGGCGCTACCCCGCACGCGCGATGACGGCAATCGGACCGCCACCGGGCGGACCCTGGTGTTCCGCCCCGCCAGACACGTACACGAGACCGGTGCCGGCGAAGCCTGCAAGCAGCCCGCCGACAGCGGCGCGCGCGTGCCGTGTGGAGTTGATGTCCGAATCGTCGAGCATCGTATGACGCGCGCCTCGGATTTCACCCGAAGGTGACGCTTCGGCTTTCGCAAAAACGCTGACGAGGCGCGCGCGCGCGGCAAATCCATCGGACGACATCAGATTCAACCCGGCGCTTCCGAAAGCCGCTAGCACGGCCTCGACGTCAATGGCGTCCTTCATCACCGCATGGCCGATGGTGTAGCGACTCGTTGAACGCGCCGAGTTGCCCATGACGATGACCACGTTGCGCATGAGCTCGATGCCCGCAGATGTCGAAGCCACTGCCGAGAATGTGTTCCAGTCACTCAGTAGTGCGTCGGCAGTTGGGGGTAGTGCCGTCTCACCCAGCGCCGCGGCAACGCCCAGCGCCGAGGCCCCACGCGAGTAGCCCATCGATCCGTAGGTGTCCTCAGTTACGACGACGCTACCGCGTCGGCGCGCGGCCTCGATGCGTTCGGCTGTGAGCAGCGGACATTTGATCTGCACAAAGTGGACGTCGGAAACGTCTGCGATCGCCGCGTCCGCCATCGCCGCTTCAACGGCCTTCGCTGTTTCGGTGATCTGGGCCTGGCGCCCGAGTTCTTCGGGAAGAAACTCTCGCGTAGCCGAAATTCCGATCGCAAGCCGCTTCGCGCCCGCCGTCGCAACACCGCCAGGCACGCGTGCGAAGATTGTGATATGCGGCGAGAGCACGCCTTCCGTTCCGCCGGACATGACGAACGCCACCCGCGCCTCGACTGCCTCAGCAGAGAGCGCGAGCCTGGTGCCGAGAAATGCGGCGAGTGCGGTGGTTGCATATTCCCGAGTGAAGTCATTGACGCAGCCGTTGCCCTCGGTCTTTCCCATTACAGCGACGATCGCACGCGGGTCGAGCGCGCCTTCGCTGATCAGGCGCGAGAGACCGGACACGTCTGCCGGACCGCTCATGGGAATCCTGAACACTTCGACGGACTGGCCGGTGCTCATGTCACGCATTGCCCTTGCATCAGGAAATTCCGCCACCCGCCGAAAGCTGTGATGTCACGCGCACATTCCAGCGCATGGCCTTCACACACGAATCCTTTGACCTCCTCGCCATCGTCGAGCGTGAGCGTGCCGATCGCGAGCGGCGGCGGAACCTCGGCCACGAATGCGCCGAACGCCGACGAAGGCATGCTCCAGAGCTCGACGATAATTGCGGCGCCGGAGCCATTCAGCACACGGGCAAGACCCGGCTTCGCAGGCACCGTCTCCGCGAGCTCGAACAGCCGATAATGCGGCGCGGTTGCGCGCACCGCGATCAGCCGCGCACCGCGCGAAGTGAGCTGGTGGTTGAGCGGCATTCCGGAAAGATGCGCGCCTACGACGGCGAGCTTCACGTCATCCTCGAATGCAGTGACTGACTTGTCGTCCGCTGGCGGCAGCGCAAAGCGCGTTGCGCCGAGCGCCGTGCCTGCAGCGTGATGAAAGCGCCCCGCCGCACGCAGAAGCTTCGTATCGTCGAACGCACGGCCGATGAAAGTCACGCCGAACGGCAGCCCGTCGCCACGGAAATGTGAGGGCACCGCGACCGCCGCAAGGTCGAGGAGGTTCACAAAGTTCGTGTAGTAGCCGAGATTCGTATTGAGCTGCAGCGGATCAGTAACAATCTCGTCGATGCGGTACAGCGCACCTGCGGTGGGAACAACCAGCATGTCGAGGTGCTTCCATTCTTCCGCGCAACGCTGCCTGAGCGCCTGCAGGCGGTAGTGCGCTTCAAAAGCATCGACCGCCGAGAAACCTTCGCCGCTCGCCACGATCTTTCGCACGATGGGGTCGAGACTCTCCGCCGACGAGGTGAAGAACGGCTTGATGGCAGCCAGTCTCTCCGCGACCCACGGACCTTCGTAGAGGAGCTGAGCCGTCTTTGCGAACGGTGCGTAGTCGATCTCGATGAGCTGGACACCGAGTCCGGACAGCGTTCGAAGCGCCCGCGCATACGCTGCCTCTGCACTGTCGTCTCCGAAGAACTTGAGATCGGAAGCGCCAAGCACGCCACAGCGCAGCGCTGGTGAAACACCCGGCGTGGGCGGTTGCCCGGCCTCACGGCTGAACGGATCAGATGCATCGTATGCGGTGAGCACCCCGGCCACTCGTCCCGCATCATTCGTCGTGAGCGCGAATACAGAAACGCAATCGAGCGACCGACATGCCGGCACGACACCACTTGTGCTGACGACACCGCGGGTGGGTTTCCATCCGACCACGTTACAGAAACCTGCAGGAACGCGACCTGATCCGGCGGTATCGGTCCCGAGCGCAAAGCTGACCTGCCCGAGCGCGACACTCAGTGCAGAGCCTGCGCTCGAGCCACCAGAGATGTACCGCGCGTCGAACGGGTTTTTGCACGCACCATAGGGCGATCGCGTGCCGACCAGCCCGGTGGCAAACTGGTCCATGTTCGTCTTGCCGATGCAGATCGCGCCGGCTTCTTCCAGCCTCCGCACTGCGAACGCCGTCTCTGAAGCGACGTAGCTGAAAGCCGGGCACGCAGCGGTCGTCGGCTCATCCGCGACGTCGATGTTGTCCTTCACCGCAAAGGGAACGCCATATAGCGGTGGGCGATCGCCATGCGCGTGACGTGCTTCCAACGCCGCTGCCCGCTCGAGCAACACCTCGCGCGCGATGACATGTATCCACACCGGATTGGCCGGGCGAATCGCTTCAATCTCAGCCAGCACGTCACTCACGACACCGCTCGGTGTGAGCCGGCCCGCCGAGTAAGCGGCGCTCAGTCGCGAAAGGTCGAGGCTGTACGGCAGAGCCATGGCGTGGAGAAGCGTTGCATACAAGGCGGTATTCAGCACCATCCATGCCACACAGCTAAAGTACACAGGTGTCTGATTTAATTGCGTACCTTGCCCATCGCCCGCCCCGCTCCCGCACCGCGCCGGTGCGACCGCGCGTTCGTGGTGCAGGCTGACCGCTTCCCGAAGTCCGCAAAGATCTCGGTGGGCGGCAGTATGCCGAACGCAACGTCGAAGCCCTCGCGCTGGAGGGCAGGCTCGTCCACCTCTATACCGCCTGCGGCGCCGAGTTCAGCGTGCCGCTTTCAGCGAACATGCAGAAGCGCGCCGTGATCACGGGCTCGCAAATGCGCGCGTCCGCACGATCGATCAAGGAGGGGATCGTGCGCCAGGTGATTAAACGCGTGTGGCCGCACCTGGGGACGAGCGTGAAACCCATCGTCGACTCCGTTCTGCCGCTCGCGAAAGCGTCTGATGCGCACGCACGCATGGAGTCGAGTGTGCACATCGGAAATATTCTGCTGGAGGCTTGACGTCCGCTTTGTTGTGTTAAGCGCAACAAGCAGCCCGCTGAGCACCACTAATCACCGCCAGCCTTGCAGGATTGCAGAAGCCCGCTGCTACTATCGGCGTGTCGCGGCGCGTGATCGGTCAGGCGCCGCCTTGCGATTATTTCAAAGGGGACGTTTATGGCCCGCATCAAAGCACTTGTGGTGGCTCTTATGCTGAGCGCATCGTCGGCGGCGCTCGCCCAGGCTCCGGGCGTGAAGCTCAACGTGGACGCCGGCCTCTACATCGGCGCCACGATCGGCCGCAGCGAGGCGCGAGACTTTTGCAGCATTGGCGGCGCATGCGACCCGAGAGACATGAGCTGGAATGCGTTCGCGGGCTATCGCTTCAACCGCTACTTTGCGCTGGAAGCCGGCTACACCGATTTCGGCGAGGCCACCACGAGCGGGTTCGTCACCGGCATCCCGACACGCGTGACCGCTGAGACCACGGCGTTCGAGCTGGTAGGCGTCGGACGGATACCTCTCGGCGACAGCTTCTCGCTCTATGGAAAAGCCGGCTTTTTTCGCTTCGACAGCGATGGCGTTGCAACCGGAGGGCTGGTCGACAGACAGAGCCGCAAAGGAACCGAATTCACCTTCGGCTTCGGCGCCGAGTACGCGTTCCTGCCGGCACTGACTGCGCGAGTCGAATGGCAACGCTATCTCGACATCGGCAGCGAAGTCGTCGGCGTGCAGAAAGCGGACATCGGCGTCATGCGAATCGGCGCCCACTACAAGTTCTAACCCTCTCCACCTCAACCGCGTCGAACACAGCTGTAGCCGCAGATTTCAGGAGAAATAGATGAAGCTGACCACAGTACTTCTCGCAGGCGTTATCCTGGCCTCTGTCTCAGGCGCGAATGCGCAGACGGCCGCAGTAAAGCTCAATATGGATTCAGGAATCTATATTGGCGCGGGCGCGGGCAAATCGAACCTCTCCGGTGGCTGCGGCGGCGGGTGCGATACGAAGGACCGCACCTGGTCGCTTTTCACGGGTTACCAGTTCAATAAATACCTGGCGATAGAAGCTGCGTACACCGATCTCGGCCAGCAGACGACGAGCGGAACGATAGTGGGCGTGCCCGTAACGTCGCGCCTTGAAACGACGTTGTGGGAGCTCGTCGGCATCGGCGCCTTGCCCATCACGGACCAATTCTCGCTCTACGCGAAGTTCGGCGTCTTCCGCTATGAAGGCGAGGCGAACACCACCGGGGCCTTCGTGGGAGCGACGAAGGAGAGCGGCACCGAATTTACGTTCGGCGGCGGTGCTCACTATGCGTTCACGCCGAATTTCGGTGCGCGCTTCGAATGGCAACGCTACATGCAGGTAGGCGCCGGTATCCCAGGCTTCGAGAAAGAGGAAATCGGCGTCTGGCGGTTGAGCGCGCGCTATAAGTTCTAACGTCCGAAAGTGGAAATCTACTTTCGGCCGGCAAGTGCGAGTTACCAGCAAAGGCTTGAGGCGGCTCGGCGCCTTTGCTAAGGAAGGCACGAAGAACCGAGACACGTCCGAAAGTGGAAATCTACTTTCGGCGTGTGCACTGAAGGGTTACGTCACTGCGGCTCAATCCCGGCGGCCTTGATGAGCTTTGCGTATTTCACAAGATCGGCTTTCAGAAACTTCGCAAATT
>JBKJPI010000478.1:0-6899 GCA_046595235.1 Burkholderiales bacterium
GTTCACCATCGACCATCCGCGCGAGACGGTTTGGGAATTCTTCGGCCGTCTCGGGGAAGTCACGACGTGTCTGCCCGGTACATCACTCGTTGGCACGCCCTCCGACGATCACGTCGAGCTGAAGCTTCGGATAAAACTCGGCCCGATCGCGCCGGAGTTCGCTGGGGCCGCCGACGTCGTGCGCGATCCATCGAGCTATTCGGGCACGATACGCGGCAGCGCAAAAGACACGCGCTCGAGCTCGACCACTCGCGGCGAAATCCGGTATGTCCTCGTCGACGAGAAAGGCGGCGCGGCGACCCGCGTCGATCTGGACGTCGGCTACACCCTCACCGGCGCGCTGGCGCAGTTCAGCCGATCGGGCATCGTTCAGGACATCGCCAAACGCATGACCGCCGCCTTTGTCCAGAACCTGGAGGCGCGCCTCAATCAGCGCGATGGCGGAATCGACGCCGAACGCGCGGCTGAACCGCAAGTGACGGAGCTCGATGCCGGCTCGCTCTTCTTCTCGGCGCTGTGGGAGCGTATCAAGGCCTTCTTTCGACGCTAGCAGTGCGCCCGCACGAGTCACGTTATCGCCGCAGCGCTGCCGCGAACGCAACCACGTGATGCGCAAGCGCGATGCTCTTCGCGCGGTCGACCATAAGCGTATCTGTGACACTCACTTTTTTTCCCAAGCCGGAAATCGCCTGCTCGGCGCTCGCGTCTCGCTCGTCGATGACCCATCCGTCGACGAGCCCACCGTAATGCCTTGCGACGCCTGCTGCGCTGACGTCCTCGCCCAGCTCGCGCATCATCTTCGCAGCCGGTCCTTTTACGGCTTCCCCGCCGACGATGGGCGAGACGGCGACCACGGGAAATGCCCGCGCCTCGAGCCATGCGCGCATACGCGGCACGCTGAGAATCGGCGCGATGCTGACGTACGGATTCGAGGGACATAGGATCACACCGCTGACGCGACCGCTGTCGAAAAGCTCGCGCAGCTCTGCGGGCGGCTCCGCCGACTCGCTGCCGGCAAATCGAAACCCCCGGGCGACCGGCTCGCAGCGTCGTCTCACGAAGTAATCCTGAAAGGCGAGCTCGCCCTCATCGGTCAGCACGAAAGTCCGCACCGGCGCCTCACTCATCGGCATGATCGGATGCTCCACGCCGAGTCTTGCGGCGAGCATGCGTGTTACAGCCGAAAGCCGCTCGCCGCGCTGAAGCTCGCGCGTTCGCAGCACGTGCACGGCGAGATCGCGATCACCCAGCCTGAACCACGTGTCGCCGCCGAGCTGCTCCAGCGTCTGCATGAAGCTCCACGTCTCGTCGAAGCGGCCCCAGCCGGCCTCGGGATTGTTCACTCCGGCGAGCGTATACATGACGGTATCGAGATCAGGGCAGATCGACAGGCCCAGGTGCTCGAAATCGTCGCCGGTGTTCACGACGATCGTGAGTGCCCCGGGCGGCAACACGGCTGCGAGACCCACAGCGAGACGCGCCCCGCCGACTCCGCCCGCGAGTGCAACGATCATCGAAAGAGGTCCTCCGAGTGCGGTCGGATGAGCTCAGCCGCGCTGCTCTCGCGCGGCTTGTAAGGAAAGCCTCGCGCAAGCACGGCCGGAACACCCCCGGCGGCCTGCCCCATCAGCAGCGACGCCGCAGCGGCAAGCTCGTCTGCAGCCGCAACCAGCGTGATCTGCAGCGCACGTCCATCCCGATCCGACTCTCCCCGCAGATCGACGAGTGCGGGAATTCCGGCGACGCCAATCGCGGTGCCGATCACGCCGTTTCTCCACGCTCGACCGAAGCTGTCGTTGATCACGACGCCGATCTCCACGCCGCAAGCCTCGCGGACCGCATCGCGAATGGCGCGGGCGGAAGCATCCGGGTCTTCGGGTAGCAGGAGTGCCACGTCGCCTTCAGTAGCGCAGGGCACGTTCGATTGATCGATGCCGGCACTGGCCGTCACGAAGCCGAGCCGGTGCTCGACGACGAGCACACCGTGCTTCGCACGCAGCACCTCGCGCGACTCGCGCAACATGAGCTCGACCAGCCGCGGATCCTTGTCCACGGTTGCAGCAAGGGTCATTGCGCGCGACGAAGGCGTCACATCGGCGAGACGAACGCCCCTGCCTTCGGCTTTGGAAACGATCTTCTGAGCGATCACCAGCACGTCCGCGTGTACGAGCTCCAGGCCCGCGCGCTCGACGGCCTCGATCAGCAATCGCGCGAGCGGTGCGCCGTGCTCGACCTCCGGGATTCCCGGCAGCGCAGTCAGCGTGAGCTGGTGTGCCACATCAGCCGCCGAGATAGGCTTTCCGGATGTGCGGATTGTCGATGAGCTCGCGCCCGGTGCCTTCGAGCGTCAGCGTTCCGGACTCCAGCAGATACGCGCGGTCGCACATGTCGAGCGCGGCATAGGCGTTCTGCTCGACCATCAGCACGGTCGTTCCTTCGGCCCGTATGCTCCGTATGATCTCGAAGGTGCGTTCCACGATGTTGGGCGCAAGGCCCAGCGACGGCTCGTCGAAGAGCACGAGCTTCGGGCGCGACATGAGTGCGCGGCCGATCGCGAGCATCTGCTGCTCGCCGCCCGAAAGCGTTCCCGCCGTCTGCCCGCGGCGCTCGGCGAGCACCGGGAAGCTCGCGAAGATGCGCTCCATGTCGGACGCGATCACGCTCGTATCGGTGCGCAGGTAACAACCCATTTCGAGATTTTCCTGCACCGTCATGTCCGGGAACACGTGACGCCCTTCCGGACAGTGCGCGATGCCACGGGAAAGGATGTGCCGCGGCGATGCACGCGTGATGTCCTCGCCTTCGAAGATCATGCGTCCGCTCGCCGACGGCAGCAGACCGGAGATCGCTCTCAATGTCGTCGTCTTGCCCGCGCCGTTCGCGCCGATCAGGGTGACCAGCTCGCCTTTGCGCACGGTGAGCGACACGCGCTTCAGCGCCTCGACTTTGCCGTAGCGGCAGACGAGCTGCTCGATCTCAAGCACGCTTCACGCCTTGTCCAAGGTAAGCGCGTATGACTTCGGGGTTTTGCTGGATCGCGGTCGGCGCGCCTTCGGCGATGATCTTTCCATAATTCAAAACGACGATGCGGTCCGACACGCTCATCACCATGTGCATATCGTGCTCGACCAGCAGCACGGTCACGCCGCGCTGCCTGATCCTGCCGAGCAGCTCGACGAAGCTCGTGGTCTCGGAGGCGTTCATCCCGGAGACCGGCTCGTCGAGGAGAAGCAGCGTGGGCCGCGCCGCGAGCGCAACCGCCACTTCGAGCAGCCGCTGCTCGCCGTAGGGCAGCGCTGCGCCGAGCTCGCCCGCGCGAGCGTCGAGTCCGACAAAGTCGAGTATGTCCCACGCCTCTTCGCGCAGCCGCTGCTCTTCCCGCCGCAGACGGGGCAGCGCGAGCAGCGTTTCCCACACCGACGAAGTGCCGTGGCGATGGAGCCCAATGAGCACGTTGTCGAAGACGGTGTTGGCGCCGAAGACGCTGGTCTTCTGAAAGGTGCGCACCAGACCGAGACTTGCGACTTCGTGCGACTTGAGCCCGTTGAGCGCAGTGCCGCGATAGCGCACTTCGCCGTGCGTGGGCGTGAGAAAACCGGTGACCACGTTGAATGCGGTGGTCTTGCCCGCGCCGTTAGGGCCTATGAGGCTCACCAGCTCGCCTTCGTCGACCGTGAAGCTCATGTCGGAGATCGCTGCAAGGCCGCCGAAATTAACACTCACGTGCTCGATGGACAGCACCGGCGCGGAAGCAGCGGCGCGCCCGATCATGACGGCTTGCTCGCATCTACGGGAATCCGCGCCGCCGTGCGCTCAGGCACGGGCACCGTGCCCATTCTCTTCTCCCACCACTCGCGCACCGCGGGCACGATGCCGCGCGGCAGAAAGAACACGACGAGGACCATGAGCACACCGTAGATGATCCACTGCGTGACTGGCGTTGCGAACGCCCGCAGTACGACCGGGAGCAAGCCGAAGATGAGGCCGCCGACAATCGGTCCCGCGAGCGTTCCTTTGCCGCCGGTGATCACCATGATGACCATCGTCACCGTGTAGATGAAGAGAAAGATTTCGGGGTCGATGATCTTCACGTAATGCGCATAGAGGCTGCCGGCCGCGCCCGCGATCGCCGCCGATACCACCGCAGCAAGCACGAGGAAGCGTGTGACGTCGATGCCGAGCGAGGTGGCAAGCGGCTCGTTCTCGCGCAGGGCGATCATCGCGCGCCCGAACCTGGAGAGCACGAGGCGCCGGATCACGAGGTAAGCCAGCGCACCGACCGCGAGCACCACGTAGTAGTTCGGAATCTTGGTCCACAAAGTATGCTCACCGAGCCCCGGAAAGCTCAGCGTGAAAGGCGGAATGTTGTTGAGCGCGAGCGGGCCCTGCGTGAGCTCGACCCAGTTGAGTGCCACCAGGCGTGTCACTTCGGCGAAGCTGATGGTGACAATGACGAAGTAGGCGCCGCGCACCTTGAACGAGAGCTTGCCGATCGCGTATCCGCACAACCCCGCGACAACGATGCCGACGAGGAAGCCGATCACGGCCGGCCACGGCTCGTGCACGATGCGCAGGCCGAAGATGTGCACGTCGAATCCCAGCGACGTCAACGCGCTCGCATACGCGCCGATGCCGAAGAAGGCAACGTGCCCGAGGCTCAACTGGCCGGTGTATCCGAGCAGCAGGTTGAGACTCATCGCAGCGATGGTGAAGATGCCGGTCGTGATCAGCACGTGCAGGTAATACTGATCGCGCATCCACAACGGAAGCGTGATCAGCAGAACGATCCAGAGCAGGAGAAGTGCACGCCGCATTACGTCAGCCGATTCTCTGAGCGCGTGCGAAGAGGCCGGTGGGCTTGAAGAGAAGAACGACGATGATGAGGATGAAGCCCATCGCATCGCGGTAACCGGACGACACGTAGCCGGCGCCCATCTCCTCGGCGAACGCCAGTATGAAGCCGCCGACGGTCGCACCCGTAATACTGCCGAGACCGCCGAGGATGACGATCGCGAAAGCCTTGAGCGCGGCGAGATCGCCCATCGTCGGCGTCACGACGAAAACGGCTCCGAGCAGCGCGCCTGCCGCGGCGGCGAGGCCCGAGCCCAGGGCAAACGTGGTGGTGTTGATCGCGTGCGTGTTGATACCCATCAGGGCCGCGGTGTCGCGGTCCTGGAACGTCGCACGCATCGCTTTACCCAGCTTCGTGCGATGGATGAGCGCGTAGGTCGCCACAATAAGAAGCGCCGCCACGACGAAAACGAAGACGCGCAGCCACGCCACCGAAATGGACCCAAGCACGAGCGGCTCGAAAGGTAGCGGCGACACGATCGATTTGGCGACTCCGCCCCAGATCATCTGCTCCGTGTTTTGCAGAACGATCCAGCAGCCGATCATGATCAGCATGGTGGTATCGATGTCTGCGCCACGCATCGGCCGCAGCAGCACGAGCTCGATCAGGGCGCCGAGGACGACGCCGAGGGCAACCGCCCCGACGATCGCCACGTAGAAATTCACGCCGAGCGCGGACGTGAAAAAGAAAATGCTGTAGCCGCCGAAAGCATATAGCTCGCCGTGCGTGAAATTCACGACGCGCATGATGCCGAAGATGAGCGTAAGGCCGATGCCGAGGAGCGCGTAAGTGCCCCCGAGCATCAGCGCGTTTACGATGTGCTGAAGCAGCTGATCCACTTCAGATTTCCCTCACCCTAATCCCTCTCCCGAAGGGAGAGGGAGGAAAGCCCTTCTCCCCTCGGGAGAAGGGTGGAGGGAATGAGCGAGCGTATCAGCGAAGCAGCGTCACCTTACCGCCGTCAATCTTGACCACGTAGACGACCGGAATACTCTGGCCGCTTTCTTTGCCTGCAGGACCTGCTTTCGTGAAAGCGATTTTGCCGTTGACGCCGGTCAGCTCGGTACTCCAGAGCGCCGCGCGGATCGCTTCCGGCTCGGCTTTACCGGCCTTGGTAATCGCAGCGGCAATAGTGTAGATGCCGTCGTAGCCACGGAAGCCTTCGGTCAGGCCGGCGAAGTTGTAGCCGCGTTTTCTCCATTCCGCGACGAACGATTTTGCGAGGCTGGGATTGGGCGAGGCATCGGGAAACCACGGCGGAAAGAACAGCAGGTGATAGCTGCCGTTGGCAGCCGCGCCGGCCTGCTCGATCAGCTGGTCGGGCGACTGCGATCCGCCTGTCGTGATGATCTGGCGCTTCAGCCCGAGCGCCTGCACTTGCTTCAGCACCAGCGTCAGTTGCTCGACCGCCGTGGTGACGAACAGCGTATCGGCGTCCGAGCTCTTGATCTTCGCGAGCTGGGCGTTGAGATCCTGCGCCGACGCGTCCATCGTTTCGACGGCGCCGATCGCGACGCCCTTGTCCTTCAGCATCTTGCCGAAGACGTCGGCCGCCCCTTTGCCCCAGTCGTTGTTGACTACCAGGAAGTCGGCTTTACGAATGTTGAGCGGTCCGACCCGGCCGGCGAAGGCATTCGCCTCCATCCCCGAAGTCGGCGAGATGCGGAACACGTAAGGATTGCCGGAGGTCGTGATCTTGTCCGAAGAAGAGGTCTCGACCAGCATCGGCACCTTGTATTCCATGAGCTTCGGCATTACCGCGAGCGTGTAGGTCGAGCTCCACGCGCCCATCATCACCGGCACCTTGTCGCGCACGATGAGCTTCTCGGCGACGGCAACGGCCTCCGTCGGATTGCTCTTGTTGTCTTCGATCACGAGTTCGATCTTTGCGCCGCGGATGCCACCCTTGGCGTTGATCTCGTCGGCGGCGATCTTTGCACCGTTCGTGACGAAGTTACCCGACGCAGCAACCGCTCCGGTCAGGGGCTGGTTCACACCAATTTTGATCGTCTGGGCCTGCGCTGCCGTGCCTGCGATGCCGAGGCCG
>JBKJPI010000596.1:0-6806 GCA_046595235.1 Burkholderiales bacterium
TATGACCCGGTTTCGCATCCGTCGGTCGAAACGCTGATCGGGACGATCCGGCGACGCGCCGTCGAATCAGGCGGCGCCTGCCCGGAGACTATTCCCCGTCCACGCCGACCTGCCTGACCAGCCGCGCCCAGAACGCGGTCTGCACTTTCATGAACTGGGCGAATTCTTCGGGGGATTTGCTCACCATCAACTGCGCACCGCCGAGGTCCAGCCGCTCGATCGTCCACGGATCGTTGAGCACCTTCAGCAGCACGGCATGCAGGCGGTTCACGATCGGACGCGGCGTGCCTGCCGGCAGGTACATGCCCTGCCAGGTAGCGCTAGTCAGCTCCGGAAAGCCAGATTCCGCCAGCGTGGGAATCTCCGGCAGTTGCGCCATGCGCCTGGGCGCCACCACGGCGATCACTTTCACGCGGCCGGTCTTCACTTGCGGCAGAAACGTCGTCACGCTGACGAGCGACGCCGAGACTTCGCCCGCCAGCAGGGCCGCCGTCGCGCCCGCGCCACCCTTGTACGGGACGTGCGTGAGCTTGATGCCGGCCTTGCTCATCACGAACTCCATGATCAGGCGCTGCGCGCTGCTCGCCCCAGCGGAACCGTAGTTCATCTGGTTGGGGCGAGCCCTGGCGTATTCGATGAAGTCTTTCAGGTTGGTCCCCGGCACCGACGAATGGATGGCCAGCGCGCCCGGCACGTCGACGATGGACGTGACCGCGATCAGGTCGCGCAGGGGATTGACCGGGAACTTGGGGAACAAGGCGGGATTGATCGCCATGGGTCCGACGGTGCCCAGCAGAAGCGTGTGGCCGTCGGGCGCGGCGCGCGCGACGAGCTCGACGCCGATGTAGCCCGACGCGCCCCCGCGGTTGTCCACGACCACCTGCTGGTTCAGGGCCTCGGACAGCTTGGGCTGCAGGATGCGCGCCACAAAGTCCGTTGCGCCGCCCGGCGCGAAGGGCACAATCATGCGGACGGGCCGCGACGGCCACTCGGGAGCATTTTGAGCGAAGGCGGTGCCGGCGGCGGCCAGCAATGCGGCGATGAGCCCGCGCATGATGCGGAAGGGATGGTGCTGCATGCGCGCCCCTCCAGCGGGCCGGTGTTGTCTGTTCGAGTGACTTGCTTGAAGCCAGCTGGGACACATCCTAGCATGCGGGCCTGTCAAGCGATCTGGGCTATCCCGATGCCGCCGAGCGGCAGACCAAGACGCGGCTGGCGCTGGCCGTCAATGAACTGCTCAAGGCGCGCAAGCTCAAGCATCGCGAAAAAGCCCTCGTGCTCGATGTGCCGCAACCCAAAGTTTCCCGGGATCGCCGGGATTGCGAATCGTGCGGCATTGGGCGCAAGCTGTACCCGGACTCGTTGCCGCAAGCTCAACGTTGAACCATGCACGCGGCCGCACACCGATGTTTATCCGTTATTCAGGGAGGTCGTGTTTATGGCACGCAGCGAATGGAAGGGATCCTTCTCAGCGATCGTCACGCCTTTTACCAAATCAGGTGACTTGGACGAGTCCGCTATCCGGGCAAACCTCCGCATGACGGTGCAGGAAGGTGCTCATGGTCTGGTGATTTGCGGTCACAATGGGGAAGCGCACCTGATGACCGATGATGAGCGCCTGCGCGTAATCAGCATGGCAGTGGCCGAAGTCAACGGGAAAATTCCCGTCCTCGCGGGCACCGGTGGCATTCGCACCGAGAGTGTTATTCATTTGTCGAAAGCTGCGCAGAGCCTCGGCGTCGACGGCGTGATGATCGAATCCCCGTATTTCATGACGCCCAAGCACGGCGACCTGATCACCCATTTCGCGCAGATCTCCGATGCGGTCAGCGTGCCGATCATGGTCTACAACAACCCGGCGCGCGCGGGCGTTGATCTGGATGTCGCGACCATGGCGGAGATCGCGGAAAAAGCCAATATCGTTGCCATCAAGGAAACGTCCGGGTCGTTTGAACGGATCACACGACTAATACTGAATCTCGGCGACCGGCTTCGCATATTTGTCGGTGCGTCGCGACTCTTTGGCCTGCCCTGCGTACAGATGGGCGCCTCCGGATTCGTCGACGGCAATTCCCAGGTCGTTGGCCGCAGCATGTCACTGCTGTATGAATGCGCGGCGGCGCCGGAGCGCGTGCGCGAAGCGATCAACTTGCAGCGTGAGATGTTTCAGCTGGGCGAGTTGCTGTTCCATTCCTCGGGCACTTCGCCGGCAACGATCAAGGACGCCATGCGCCTGCTCGGCCGGCCCGGCGGGTATTCTCGCGCACCGCTGCGGGCGATGCAGGGCGAGGATCTGCGTCGCTTCGAGCACGAACTTAACAATCTGGGCATCGTTCGTCAGCTGAAAGCGGCATGACAAAGCCGCTATCCATCGCGCGTCTAGTGAGCTGTAACCGTGAAATAGGAAGCTGGCTTGGCCCAGCAAAGCAGGCCTTCTCAATTCACTGCTGATGTTCCGGCTCAGCCTGGACAAAGCGCCGTGGTCCATGTCCGCCTCTTAACCTCTTAACCGGACGGTGCAAACGTATTTGAAGCCCTCGTCTAGCAACGCACTTTCGTCGGAGATTTTGTCGCTTATCGCCTGCGCTGGGGCGACCTCCAGTTGAAAGTCCATCAGCCTTCAACCGAGCTGCACGAATGTGGCGCGCGGGTGTGGTGCAACATTTCACCTGAGCATGTGGTGCCACTGGCGGAGGAACCCACACCATGATTACGCGGAAACACCCCGCGGCAATTGCCGCGAATGAGCAGGATCCCTACGAATACAAACGCGGCAATTTCCCGCGCAGTCCGGTGGACGGCAAGCTGGTCGCCATCCTGCGACCGTCCCGGCTTGATCGCGCATTGCAACTGATTCCGGAGAAGTCGCGCTGTATCCGCGCTGGAGAGGTTCACGAGCTGATCCTGACTGATCAACTGGACGCGGTCCCCGGCAGCTGCGTTGACCGCGTGGCCTATCTTGCATTCGCCGAGTTCGCCAAAGGCGGCGTGATCGTCCAGGGTGATGTACTGACGATTGACGGTCAGACCATCGGCGAACTCATCGGCTATGACGAGACCCATATGCCCAATCATCTCAACATCGTGATCGGCGGCGAAACTTTTGCATCGGGCTACGACCGCGGTCTGATCCTCGGCGGGCGCTTTTCGATCGCCACGCGCTTTGCCGACTATCGGAATCCCCTAAAATCATGACCACCAAACCCCCTGCGGCTGTTGGGGACTCCATTGCGGATATCGACACCCCCGCGCTGGTCGTCGATCTGGATGTCATGGAAACCAATCTCCGCCTGATGGCGGAAAAAGTCGCGCGCGCAGGCGAAACCTTGCGCCCGCACGCCAAAGCCCACAAGTGCGCTGAGATCGCGGCCATCCAGTTGCACCATAGCGCTGTCGGCGTCTGCTGCCGGAAAGTGGCTGAAGCGAAGCTCTGATGGCGCGCGGCATCAGCAACATTCTCGTCACTAACGAAATCATTGCGCCTTCGAATCTCGACCGGCTGGCGCGCCTCGCGCGGCAAGGTACTGTCGCGGCCTGTGTTGCCGGAGAGATGGCGGAGGCTTCCACTGAGGCGGCTGAAGACGAACCCATGGAGCCGAAGGCCACCGCGCAACTGCACTGAAGGTCTGCGCTCAGGTCCTCAGTTCGCGTAGGGTCACTTCATGCATGGCACGGCGTCCCGGCCCGTCAAAGCCGAGGCTGCGATGCATCAACGGCACATTGCGCCACGCGATGACATCGCCGCGCTGCCAGCGATGGCGGTAGACGCTGCTGTCGCGGGTGGCTCTGGCCATCAGATCGTCGAGCAGCGCGCGGCTTTCTGCTTCTGCCATGCCCTCGATGCGTGTCGCATGGTAACCGAGGATCAGATGGGGTTCGCCCTGGGCGTCGCCCACTATGGGCAGCATGCCCCCGGAAGGGGCCGCATCAGTGCCGGCGGTGGTGTGCCGCACGGCGCTGAAATCGTGCTGCACCATCACTGAGCGCAGACGATTTCTTTCATCAGCCGTCAGATTGCGCCACGCGTAACGGTTGGAGACCAGTTCAAATCCGCCGCCGGATGCCGGGAATTCCCGGATCGTCATCAATGTCGCCTCCGCCATGCGCTTGTCGACGAGACCGCCGACGTGATGCCAGCGGGACTGACCGACGGTTGCGCCTGAGCCTTCGGCCACGAATTTTTTCAGCGCGCTGCATCCATCACCGATGCGTCCGCCCAGATGCACGATATCTTCGTCGCTGACTTCGACGTCGCGCAGGATCACCAGATCATGGGTCGCCAGGGACTCCCGCAGCAGCATTTCCAGGGCCGCAAGCCCGGTGGCGGCGTTGCGGATTTCCACGCTGCGCGGGAACGCCGGACTCAAGGGGGTGAAGCTTGCCAATGCACTCATGGTGTGAGCTCACGGATGATGACTTCGTGGATGACGCGCAGAGTGGGTGTGTTCCACGGGTAACCGCGGTGAGCGACCATTTTCATGTCCCACAGGATGTGAGCTTCCCCCGAAATTTCGTCTTCCAGGAGGTGGGTTATAAACCCCGACTGACTGGAAGGAAAAATGATGTTCAAGATACCGAAGCAGGAATACACACCGGAGTTCAAGGAAGTGGCGGTGAAGCGCGCGACGAGTGGCCAGGGCATCGCTGCGGTGGCGAAGGACTTGGGCCTGGTTGAGCAGACGTTGCGCAATTGGGTCAAGGCGGCCAAGGCGGGGAAGCTCAATCCGGCGGGAGGGAAGACGGTGACGCCGGAGCAGATGGAGCTTTCGCGGCTGCGGGCGGAGAACGCACGGTTACGCCTGGAGTGTGAAATCCTAAAAAAAGCGACGGCGTACTTCGCGAAGGATGTGCTGTGAAGTACGCCTGGATGCTGGCACAACGAAAAGTATTTCCGCTGCCTGCGATGTGCGATGCACTTGCAGTGAGCGTGAGCGGATATCGAGCGTGGAAGCGTGGCGGGAGTCCGACGCGCAAGCGGCTCACCGATACGCAGCTCCTGGCGTGCATTGCGGCCATTCACAAGGAGCTTAAGGGTGCCTACGGCTCGCCCAGGATGGTGCTCGAGCTGCGCGGCCGCGGCATTCCAGCGAGTAAGCCGCGGGTCGAGCGGCTGATGCGTGAGAACGACATTCGCGGTCGTCACAAACGGCGCTACAAGGCCACCACGGACTCCAAGCATAAGCTGCCGATCGCCGAGAACCTGCTCGATCGAAACTTCACTCCGGAGACGCCTAATCAGGCGTGGTCGTCTGACATCACGTACATCTGGACGGACGAAGGCTGGCTCTATCTGGCGGTGGTGCTCGATCTGTTCAACCGCGAGATCGTCGGCTGGTCGATTAAGTCGAGAATGACCGCGGACATCGTAATCGATGCGCTCACCATGGCGTGGTTTCGCAGGCGGCCGGCGCCGGGATTGATTCATCATTCCGACCGCGGCAGTCAGTATGCGAGCCACGCGCATCGCGACAAGCTCGTCGAATATGGCATGCGTTGCTCGATGAGCCGCAAAGCCAACTGCTGGGACAACGCACCCGCGGAGAGCTTCTTCAACAGTCTCAAAAACGAACGCGTGCATGGCACGCGCTACGCCACGCGCGAGGAGGCGATCGCCGATCTGTTCGATTACATCGAAGTCTTCTACAACCGGAGTCGCCGCCACTCCACGCTCGGCTACCACTCGCCGGTTCAGTTCCTGCAGGACTGGATAACGACTCAGCATGAGCGGAAAATAGCGGCTTGATGCCACTCCCTTGGAAGACGAAAAACAGAGGGAACCTCACAATGCGCTGCACGATCTCCGCGACAGAGTTGTTGAGCTTGAGCGATTTTGGATCGAGCGAGCGGTCGGCGGTTATGCCGTCGAGAAAACGATTCAGATCGCCGGCAATCCTTTCCGCAAGCGGAAAACGCGATTCGGGCGCAAGCAGCTGCGACAGGCGTATCACGTCGTTCGCGTGCTTGCGGATATCCTTCGCATCGACATTCTCGCCGCTAGCCTTGCGCTCGCTGAGTTCCAGCCAGGCGGTGGCCTTGAGAGGAATCAGTCGATCTTCGCCGACCCAGGGCAGGCCGTCGGATTCCTTGCGACCTGCCATGATGAACGCGTAGTAGTCATCGTCGAGCAGGATCGCGGAGAGGCTCGCCACCGCCTCGTCGAGCGGGATCGGCGTAAGGTGACTGCCCTCGGCGAGCTTGATGCCGTCGGGCGCACGACAGAACAATTCCAGCATGAAAGGGAAACGCTCGTTCGTCGGCTTCTGAAAGCGATAAAACACGGGCTTGCCCGTGGCGCTGACTTGCCGGATTTCGTAGCCGCCCGCCTCCACGAATTTCCAGAACACCTCCCCGAATGCCGCATTGAGCGCTTCGATATGAAGAACGATGTCCAGATCCTTCGTGGCGCGGAACTCGAGTCCGGCGTCTTCCATCGCCAGAGTGGCCGCCGTGCCGCCGATCAGTACAAATTGATCGGCGTGGCCGGCAAAGTATTCTCGAAACACGTCGAGCCCTTTCACCATGGAAAGTGCTCCTTCAACTCACCCAGCGCGAGCTGAACGCGATCGTCGGCATCGTCCTGCAGGCTGAGCGTCAAGGACAAAGGGTCCACGGTCGCGACATCGGGCACGAGCGCGGGGTTGTAATGCCACTGCTGCCATTCGTACGCGCCGGGCTGTGGCTCCCGCAATATTTCCATGCCGGCCTGCGTCGACGCTTTCCCGTGCGGTCAAGGAACTGACCGCAGCCGGTATCGCGACGCTGCATAACGAGGGCAGGGCACGATGGCTGAAGATCGGGCGCCCTCC
>JBKJPI010000061.1:0-3376 GCA_046595235.1 Burkholderiales bacterium
TTCTTCAGGCGAGCTGCGTAACGGCTCGAGTCCGTCGGCGCTCAGCTTCTCGCGTGTTTCGCGCGCGCCAACGATCTTGCCGGTTCTCATCGTGCAGCCTGGCAATCGCTGCGGCCGGCGTGCGCCGGTGTTGCTCATTACGAATGCACCAATAAAACGCCCCTCACACGGAGGGGCGTTGGTGCGGCCGCCGTTTAAGCTACGCCGCTTTTAGTTTAGCCAGAAGGATACGGCAGGAGTCGACCTTGTCTTGCCTCAATGACTCTTGCTCGGATCGCGTGAGCATCCTCCACGCGCTCGAGGTAGCGCGCTTCCGAGTGGGTGAGGCAGTCGAGCCCGTAGCCGAACCGGTCTTTCCACCAGTCTTCGAGATTTTGTCCATGCTTCGCCTTTAATGCGTCCATCAAACCAGATTCCGGAGCGAGCCTAGCCGAGTAGCCTTGGCCGGTCAATGTCGTCACCGCGACGACGTTGCCCCCATTCGACTCTATGAACCCTCTGAGGTTCGCAATGGTGCCGCCTTGCCCTATGAAATCATCCACCAGAAGGTATTTAGCATCTCGGACAACGTCGCCGCTGAAGATTGCCGGATTCGCAAGTCTGTGCCACCCGGCCGCGCCTGTATGACCCGCCGTGTTGACCTGAATCACAGAGGTTTCGACCTCCAGGTCAAGCGCATCTGCGAGAGCCACCGCCAGCGCTAGCGGAATCTCGTTTACACCGGCAGTCTCTTCCGCATGGACCGGGCATAAGATGGGCCGTTGGTCGCCGAGCAGCACTTGAACAGTCGCCATCTCGTGCGCTCCAATCAGATTTTGTACAAGCACTGCTGCCTGTAATGCATCGCCGCCCTTCGCCGCCGGATAATTGCGGTCGCTCTTCGTAGCCTTGACGGCTGCAAGAATGACGACATCGGGCATGCCATAAAGCGGCGACCGCGGGAGGTTGAAGCAGAAGTCAGCCATCCCGGGTGTGGGCTGTTTTCTCAGCGCGCTCCCGCCGCCACTTCGACATCCGAGCGTGGAGCTCGTCGATGCTCGTTTCGTCTTCATGTACTCGGAACTCGCGGTAGAGCGTGTGCACGTTGACGATCATGCGCTCTTTCGTCGAGCCAGCCGCGGAAGGCATCGAGCGCGATGTCGTGCGCCGCTTCTTCCTCGGCCATCCCGGCATCGTAGCGATGGCGTGCTTCCGAGCTTACGTACTCGAGATAATGTTTGAGCCTGCGTACGCCGTGCTTGTCCGTGATCGGGCCGTGGCCCGGAATGATGGTCTCGACGTCCCACGAAAGGATCGTGTCGCACGCCTTGATCCAGTTCGAGACGGGACCTGCCCACACCACAGGGTGACCACCGATGAAAAGGATGTCGCCGGTGAACGCGGTGCGATCCTGCGGAACGTAGACCAGCACGTCACCGCGGGTGTGCGCAGGCCCGACATTGAGCAGCCTGACCTCCTTTGCACCGACGCGCAAAGTAAGCGAGTCTTCGAACGTTTCCGTGGGCGGGGTGTAGACGAGTCCTTCGAAGTCGAACTTCGCCCCATACAGCTCGTGCGCTGCGGCCCCGGCGGCACCGAATTCGCGCCAGCGCCGCATCATGTCTGTCCGCTCTTCCGGACGGCGCGCATCCATCTCCTCGGCACACGCACGGCTCGCGATGATGCGCGCGCCTTCGACGAGCTGGTTACCGTAAGTATGGTCGCCGTTCGAGTGGGTGTTCACGAGCGTCCCGATGCGACGTGCGGCCGGCACCGCAGCACAGTAGCCTTCGAGCATTTCGCGTGTATGCGCGAGATCGAACAAGGTGTCGACGAGGAGCGTCTCGCCTGCGTCCGTGATGAGGCCGGAGTTGCTGTAGCCCCAACCGCCATCGGGCTGAAGCCAGGCGTAGGCGCCGTTGCCGAGGTCGTGCAGGCCTTTGACGTATAGCCACTTCGCCATGATGTCTCCCTGTTGCGACTATATCGCAAGTCACACCCCGCGGTTCCCACGCGTGCGATGTGGAACGCTTACCCGGTGCATAATTGCCGACCCCGATTTCACTCAGAAAAGATTGCGATGAGCCCAGTCGACGCCACACACACGGAAGAGCTGTCCTTCGTCTATTTCCCCGAGAATTACCGGTGGTCTCACGGTCTACTGATCGGGCTCAACGCAGCGCCGTGGGGTGGCGCGGAAATCGGCGAGGTAAACCGCATCGGCCTGCGGCTCAGGTCCCAGCTCGGCGATGACATGGCGTGGTTTCGCGAGTGGGCGCGTGAGGCGGAAACGGTCGAGAGGGCAGGGCGTGCGAGGCTCGCCGAAGGCCATCGCGCAAGCGCGGCGAGCTATCTCCTGCGTGCCGCGAATTACTATCATGTCGGCGAGCGTTTTCTCATTCCTAAAACCGCCGGGCTGGACGCCTACAAGCGCGGCGTGGAATGTTTCAGGGACGCGGCGAAGCTCCTGACACGTCCGCGGATCGAGCACGTCGAAGTGCCGTACGAAGGTACGACGCTGCCGGCAGTACTGGTGCACGCGGAGCCGATCGAAGGCCGCAACGCGCCCGCGCCGGCAATGGTTTTTTTCGACGGCTTCGACGTGACTAAAGAGATTCAGTATTTCAAAGGCGTGCCCGATCTCGTGCAGCGCGGCATCGCGTGCCTCATCGTCGACGGCCCGGGCAACGGCGAAAGCCCGCGCTTTCGTGGCCTCTACCTTCATCACGAGACGGAGCGTTATGCCACGGCCGCCTTCGACTATCTTGCAGGCAGGTCTGAAATCGACGCGAAGCGGATCGGCGTCATGGCAATCAGCCTCGGCGGGTATTACGCCCCGCGCGCCGCGGCTTTCGAGCAGCGCTTTGCGTGCTGTGTCGCGTGGGGCGCGCAGTGGGACTACTGGAGTATCTGGAAGAAGCGTTTCGATCTGATCGACAGCGGGAAGCTGCCGTCGCTGTCAGTTGCATCGGAGCACCTGCTGTGGATTTTCGATGTGAAGACGCGCGAAGCGGCTATGAAAAAACTCGAGGGCTTCAGGCTCGATGGCGTGGTGCAGAAGATCACGTGCCCGTTTCTGCTCCTTCACGGTGAAGGCGACGAGCAGATCCCGCTCGATCTCGCACACAAGGTGATCGATAACGTCGGCTCGAAGGACAAGACACTGAAAGTGTTCACGCGAGAGGAGGGCGGGTATCACCACTGCCAGATCGACAACGTGAGTATCGGCACCGCGTACATGTGGGATTGGGTGGAGAGCAGGCTCTTCGCCCAATGACACAGTGGCAATCGAACAAAGGCGACCGGGCGCGCGGATGCGCCCCTCAGCCATACAATGACGCGACACGCACTGGAGGTTCGTAAGTGAAACCGCTCAACATGCTGTTCATCATGTCCG
>JBKJPI010000141.1:0-6847 GCA_046595235.1 Burkholderiales bacterium
CAGATATTGAGATCAAATCCGCCGACGCCCAACCCTTGCACTGGGCGTTGTGCATTGAGCGGCTCCTTCTCTTTGGGCGTGACGCGGCGCTCGGCCTCACCCGGTCGCCTACGACGCCAACGACAACGTGACCTCGGTCACCGACCCGAACAACAACCCGAACAACAACCCCGTCGAGTGCAACGTCTACGACCTCCGCAACCGGATCACGCAGAAGACGGCTGCGAAGAACCTCACAACGACCTACGATCTCGCCGGGCGCCTCACCGACAAGACGCTGCCCAACGGCGTCAAAGTGGCCTACCAGTACGACGCCGCCGACCGCCTCACCACCATCGCCTACAAGAAAACCGACGACAGCCCCGTCGAGACCGTGGGGTATGCCTACGACGCCGGCGGGCAGCGCATCCAGAAAAGCCTCGGTAGCGCGGCGGTGCGGGAGACCCCCTTCACCGCAACCTACGACGCGGCCAACCGCCTTACGCAGATCACGCTGAACGGCGAGACCTCGAGCATCGCCTACGACAACAACGGCAATCTCGCACAGATGAGCGGCGCGAGCGGCACCACGACCTACACCTGGACGGCGCGGAACCAGCTCTCATCGATTGCAGGACCGAGCGGCAGCGCGAGCTTCCGCTACGACGCCTTCGGAAGGCGCGTGGAAAAAACCGTGAACGGCGTCAGCACCGGCTTCCTGTATAACGGCGCGCAGGCAATCGCGGAGCTCAAAGGCAGTGCGCTCGACACCGTGTATCACACCGGGCTCGAGATCGACGAAGTGCTCGCCCGCTACGGCGCCGGCGGCAACAAAACACTTCTCACCGACGCCCTCATGTCGGTGATCGCGCAGGTCAACGACGACCAGAGCGTTCAGTCAACTCCAAACAGGCTCTCCTCCATCGAAAGGCCAGTCCTGGCCCGCTGCCTGGTTTTCTGCGGCGTTAGCCAAGGCGTCACTCCGCTTTAGCGCCGGACGCTTTCACGACTTTCCCCCAGCGCTCGAAGTCTACGCGTATCTGCTTCGCAAATTCATCCGGGCCGCTCGGTGAGATCGTCTGGCCGAGCGCGTTCATGCGTGCGA
Organism: Burkholderiales bacterium; assembly: GCA_046595235.1. Taxonomy (GTDB): domain Bacteria; phylum Pseudomonadota; class Gammaproteobacteria; order Burkholderiales; family SG8-41; genus JAQGMV01. Next base: position 1,085 of record JBKJPI010000141.1, read on the forward strand.
CGACATCCGGTGAGCCGAGCGCCTTCACGATTGCGGCGTTGAGCTTCACGATCACGTCGCGCGGCGTCGACGCCGGCGCGACAACGCCGAACCACTCGAGCACGATTGCGAGATCGGGATAGCCGGCCTCGATCGCAGTCTGCACGCCGGGCAGCGCGTCGTTGCGATCCTTGCCGAGCACGGCGATCCCGCGGAGCTTGCCCGCCTTGACGAACGGGACAACCGACGTCGGATTCGAAAACATCAGCATCACCTCGCCGGACACCAGCGCGATGACCCCCGGTCCTGCGCCTTTGTAAGGAACATTCAGGAGATCGGTGTGCGTCGTCAGCTTGAACAGCTCTCCGGCGAGCTGCGATCCGGACTGAGGCGAGGCAAAAGTAATCTTTCCCGGATTCTTTTTCGCGAGCGCCGCGAGCTCCTTCAGCGTTTTCGCGGGCACTGACGGATGAGCAACGAGCACCATTGCGGTGGCCGTGCCGCGCGCGACCGCCGCGAAATCGCGCAGCGTATCGTAGCCCGTGTTGCTGTAAAGATGAGGATTGATCGTGAGCGCAGCCATTTGCGCGACCAGGATCGTGTATCCATCCGGCGGCGACTTCGCCGCACCGGCGGTGCCGATGTTGCCCTGCGCGCCGGCGCGATTGTCGACGATGATCTGCTGCCCCAGATACTCGGTGAGCTTCGGGCTCAAGATGCGCGCGAACCCGTCGGTGCCGCCGCCCGGCGGGAACGGTACGATGAAGCGCACCGGCTTGGATGGATACGCTTGCGGCATCGCGAGGCCGGGAAACATGCAGGCAACGGCGGCCGTCAGCACGATCGCGGCGAAATGTCGGGGATTCAGTCTCACGGGATCTTCCTTTATTTCGGTTCAGTGGTGATTGGGGCCTTCCTTGATCATCTCCGGCGGCAGCGTGGCCTTGAGCGTTGCATACCGCGTCGCGGCCATCGACGGGCGCTTCTCGAACTCCGCGTGCCAGGCCGCCAGTTGCGGACAGCGATTGCGCCAGGTGTCGCCGGTAAAGCGCACATCGGAATAGCCGAGCGCGCAACCGACCGCGATGTGCCCGATCGTCAGCGGCTTCGAATGAAGCTGCCCGATTCTCGCATCCAGCCACGCATAGGCCGCTTCGACACCCGTGATCTGGCGCGCGATCCACGCGGGTGACTGCTCGCCGGGATCGCGTATCAGCTCATTACGGCGCGACACATTCGCGTCGAGGATGCCGTCGCCCACGGCCTGCAGTCTCAGCGCGTGCCAGCGCGCGTCTCCTGCGACAGGGAAAAGCTTCGGACCGTTGTGGAGGCTGTCCAGGTATTCGCAGATGACCGGCGAATCGAACAGCACTTCGCCATTGTCGAGGATCAGCGCGGGCACCCGGCAAAGCGGATTGTCCTTCCTCAGATATTCGTCGTGGTGAGGATTGGTCGGGATCCGCGTGATGCGGTCGATGAGGCCGGTTTCGTGCGCGACCGCCCAGACTTTTCTGGCATACGCGGAAGTAATCGTCGAGTGCAGTTTCATCGATGCTCTTGGTTCAATTTACGCCGTCGCACAGTGCCCCCATCTAGTGCAGGCACACCTCGCTTTGCCTCAGAACGCGGAGGGAGAGCTTCGACGCGGTCTCTGCTGCGCTCATCGCTTCTCCTTGCGCGCATCCGGCACGTTCGCCATCTGCATCACCCTGGCGAAGTCCTTGACCGTGTCGCAGGACATGACAAGGATCTGCGAGCACTCATTGCGGCCTCCTGGGTGATCGGTCCGATCAATGCGATCGAACCGGTGCCAGCGTACGAGGATTGCGACCGGCGGAGAACTAATCTTTGGGAATGACGGCCATCGCGGTTCGCGATGTCCGCTTTAGCAGCGTGTCGGACTTCCGCGTCCGACACGCGACAAAATGGAAGGGAGGTTACGGAGGGAAACCATCGGTTCCCGTCTGTTCGCGGCGGCGAAGGCCCGAGCCGAAGGCGAGCGCCGCCCCTAAGCGCCGGAGAGATGCTCGATCAATTGCGCGAGCCCGGGCGCATCGCTGCGGGCTTCCTTGAAGATCAGATTGAGCTCCATGGCCGCCCAGCTGTCGCAGAGCGGGATGGCGCAAAGTCCAAACAGCTCCGTATAGGGGATGATGTTCGGCGCCGGGATCACCGCGATGCCCAGGCCGGCCTGCACCATCTTGCGCATCGACTCGTAGCTGATGACTTCCATTACGAGTCGCGGCTTGCGGGCGGTTCGGGCGCCCGCCTCGACTACCCAGCCGTGGATCGCCGTCCCCTCCATCAGCGTGATCAGATCGAACTCGAGGATTTCCCCGAAGCGGATTGCGTTTCGCCCGGACAGCGGGTGCGCAGGCGGCACGACGAGCATGAGCGGCACTCTGCGGTACGGGCGCACCTGCAGCCGGTCCGACGGCTGGAAATATCCGATCACGCCAAGGTCAGCGCGGCCGTCCGCGACCGCGTCGATGGTCGGCAGACTGTGCCTTTCCTCCAGCCGGATCTTGATCTGCGGGTGTCGCGAGAGGAAGACATTCAAATCGTCCAGCAAGTAGCCGACGGTCGCCGTCGCGTTCGCCCACACATGCAGCATCAACGGGTCGTCGCTTGCCGCCGTGCTCAACGCGCCGGGAATCCGATCGAGCGCATGGATGACATCGCGAGCATGTTGCGCGAGCGCTACGCCGGCAGGCGTGGCGACGACGCCGTCGTGCTGCCGCGTGAGCAGCGGTATCCCGAGCTGCGTCTCGAGATCACTGAGACGTTTGCTCACCGCCGAGGCGACGATGTGCTCCTGCTCGGCGGCCTTCGTGATGCTGCCGTGATCGATGACCGCCAGGAACAGGCGCAGCGTCGTCAGATCGAAGCGCATGGGCGAGAGAGATCGCGTGATGAGATCGGAGCTGGCGAGGGTAAGAGTTTGGCCACAGTGTATGGAAGGGAATTCAAACCTCGCCGCCGCAATTCGGGCAGTGTTCGATGTCGATATCGAAGACCCGCTTCAGTAGGCGCGCCCCATTCATGCGCGCGCGCGAAGCGTGCGCGTGCTGGGCATGATCGGCAGGGGACAGCGATTCATTCCACATTTGAGTGTCATGGCTCACTCCACCAGGCGTAAAGCAAAAAGCTCACTCGATCTTGATATTCGCCGCTCGAACGACTTCGCCCCAGCGCTTCAGCTCCGAGTCGATGTAGCGCGCGAACGCCTCTGGCCGCCCGCCCACGATTTCGACGGACATGGTGGCGAACCGCTCGCGCAGATCGGCCTCACCGAGCGCACGATTCACCTCGGCGTTCAACTTCGCCACGAAGGCCTGAGGCGTTCCTTTCGGCGCCACAATGCCGTACCAAAGACCAGCCTCCATGCCGGCGACGCCGGCTTCGGCAAACGTCGGCACGTGGGGCAACAACGGATTGCGCTTCTCGCTCGCGGCGGCCAGAGCCTTCAACTTTCCCGCCTTCACGTGGGGAAGAAAGGGCGGCGGCCCGTCCACCATCATCTGGATCTGACCGCCCACGACATCCGGCAACGCCGCGCCCGTTCCCTTGTAAGGCACATGGAGCAGTTGGGCTCCGGTCCGCAACTTGAAGAGCTCCGCGACGAGGTGCGGCGGGCTCCCGGAGCCTGCCGAGGCATAGCTGAACTTGCCCGGGTTCGCTTTCGTCGCCGCGATAAATTCCTTCACGTTGGCGGCCGGCACCGAGGCGTGGACGAACATCACCAGTGGAATGCGGACCATCAGGGCGACGGGCTCGAAATCCTTCGCGACTGAGGACAGCTTGCTGTAGAGGTGCGGACCGATGCCGTGAGTCGTCAGGGTGGCCTCGAGCAGCGTATAGCCATCGGGATCGGCTTTTGCGGCGAGCTCCGTCGCGATGATGCCCGACGCTCCGCTGCGGTTGTCGACCACCACGGGCTGCTTGAAGGCCTCGGCGAGCTTCTGGCCCACGGCGCGCGCGATGATGTCGGCAGAGCCGCCTGGCGCGAAGCCCACGAGCACGCGTATGGCCTTCGTCGGATATTCAGCGGCGGAAGCCGTCGCCCCGCCGCCACACAACATGAGCGCGCCCCCAAGGGCGGCGCACGCAATCGGCCATGTCCGGAAACTCATGTGTGCGATAGGCAATCGAATTTCACGCCTGTGCGCTTCGCCACTTCGGCCCATCGCTGGATATCGCCGCGCATGACCTTCGCAGGCTCGTCGGGTGTGGATGTCTCCGGCATCAAGCCTTCAGCAGTAAACCGTTTGACGAAATCAGCGCGTGTCGCCATCAGGCGCAGATTTCTCGACCACATCGGGGCCGATGATGCCGCCGGCGCCAGCGCGGTTTTTGATCACTGCAGCACGGCCGAACGACTCGGTCAGCTTTTGTGCGAGCGCGCGGGCGAGCGTATACGAGAAAATAGTCAAGGTGTTCCGGCTCACGTCGCCGCGTTGAGGATGCGTTCGATCTCTCTTGCCGACATCGGCAATACGTTTACGCAAGGCAATCTGGGTAAGCCCTGAGGGCGCGTCGCGCATAGTATGCGAACGTTGCCTCCACGCGCTTTTTGCCGAGCATCCACTCATGAGCTTCGCGTCCCAGGGCTTCGTCTATCTCCTGGATTTTTCCGGCTGCGCTCGCGAGCAGTTGCAAGCGGGCGGCTTTCTCGAACGTGTGCGCCAGAACGCACGCTTCTTCTACGGTCCCGCAGGCGACGAGCTGTCCATGGTGTGAAAGCAGGATCGCGCGTTTGGCTCCGAGCGCTTCTGAAATGATTCGCCCTTCATCGTTGCCGACGGGCACGCCGGGCCATTTTTCGACGAACGCACAATCGTCGTACAGCGCCGAAGTATCCATATGCGCGACGACCAATGGTGTTTCCAGCATGGATAACGCCGAGACATACGGCGCATGAGTGTGGATGACGCAATGGACATCAGGGCGCGCTCGATAAAGCCAGCTATGAAAAAGATTCGCGGGATTTGGCATGCCCCTCCCCTGGAGCACGTTCAAATCCTCGTCGACGAGAAGCAGATTTCGCGGCGTGATCTCATCGAAGCCGACGCCGAGTTGTTGTGTATAAAAAGTCCGGGGTCGCTCGCCGCGATAAGTTATCTGTCCCGCAAGTCCGGAGTCATGACCGCCGTCGAACAGAATGCGACATGTCAGTGCAAGCTTTTCGAGGATGCTCCATTGCGGAGCCTCGAGACTCGTCTCCATGCTCTGCTTGGCACGTTGCATGAGTTCTTCTTTGGACAATTGTGCGGTAGAGCTCATTCAATCCTCCGTTTCGTCTCTGGAAAGAAAGCTGCTTCAGCAGGCGCGCGATAGTTATATCATGTCAGCAAAGGAACGTATTAATCTGGCAGCTCTCATAAAAGACTCGGGCATGCGCATCAATCGACTTGCGCGGGAGCTCTGCACCGCAACTCTATATAGAGGACGCCATGTCACACAAACGACTGGACCTGTATCGAGCGATCTTCGCCGGCGCACTGCTCGTTGCGGCTGTCTCTTCAAACCACGCGCAAACTTATCCGGCGAAGTCGCCACGCATCATCGTGCCATTCGGCGCTGGCGGCATCACCGACCTGATTTCACGTCAGGTAGGTGCTGAGCTTGGCAAAGGCATCGGCCACACGGTCATCATCGACAACCGCGCCGGTGCGGGTGGCAACATTGCGGCTGAACTCGCCTCCAAGGCAGCGCCTGACGGCTATACGTTGTTTATGGGAACGATAGGCACGCAATCGGTCAATCAGCATATGTATTCGAAGA
>JBKJPI010000277.1:0-3327 GCA_046595235.1 Burkholderiales bacterium
GCATCGGTGCCCCCGCAGGGTGGGCGCAAGCACCCGAACCAGGAGTTCGTGCAGGTGGATACCACGAACATCCTTTTTATCTGCGGCGGCGCGTTCGATGGCCTCGACAAGATCATCCGCGCGCGCTCTGAGAAAGGCGGCATCGGCTTTGGCGCCGAGGTCCGCTCCAAAGACAATCGCAAGGACATCGGCAAGGCGCTGAGGGACGTGCAGCCCGAAGACCTCATCAAATACGGTTTGATTCCCGAGTTCGTCGGACGTCTCCCGGTAATTGCAACCCTCGAAGAGCTCGACGAAGTCGCGCTCATCCAGATCCTCACGCAGCCCAAGAACGCGCTGCTCAAGCAATATCAGAAAATGTTCTCGATGGAAGGCGTCGAGCTTGAAGTCCGGGACGCGGCGCTCAAAGCGGTCTCGCGCAAGGCTTTGGAGCGCAAGACGGGCGCGCGAGGCTTGCGCTCCATCCTCGAGAACACGCTGCTCAATACCATGTTCGACCTGCCTTCACTGGAAAACGTCGTGAAGGTGGTGGTCGATGAAGGCACGATTCTTAGCGACGCGCCGCCGTTGCTGATCTATTCCGACCAGCCTAAAGTCGCGGGCTCCACCGTCTAGGTCTACATGGCAAGCGCGGAACGAAACGCATAATTCAGGACAGACCCCGAATTCCGGGTCTGTCCCGGTTAAGCGAATCGCTCCGTCCCGGCTTGAATAGCTGGGTGCTTCCCCCATGTCAGTATGTTGCCGCCATTAAGGTGAATCCAGATGTCTCTTCCTGAAGAAACCAGCCTCGTTCCGACCCAGTTGCCGCTACTTCCGCTGCGGGACGTGGTCGTCTTTCCGCACATGGTCATACCACTGTTCGTCGGCCGCCCGAAGTCGATCAAGGCGCTCGAGGCCGCGATGGAGTCCGGAAAGAGCATTGTGCTGGTTGCGCAGAAGTCCGCCGCGAAGGACGACCCTTCGCCTGAGGACCTGTACGAGATCGGCAGCATCGCGAACATTCTGCAGATGCTGAAGCTTCCTGACGGCACCGTAAAGGTGCTGGTCGAAGGCAGCCAGCGCGCGCGTATCAACGAAGTGATCGACGTGACGACGCACTACGCCGTCGGCATTACGCCGCTGCCCGCGGACAACGCGACGGACCACGAAACCGAAGCGATGCGCCGTACGATGATTCAGCAGTTCGATCAGTACGTGAAGCTGAACAAGAAGATTCCGCCGGAGATTCTGACTTCGCTGGCGGGGATCGATGAAGCCGGACGTCTCGGCGATACGATCGCTGCACACCTCCCGCTCAAGCTCGAGCAGAAGCAGGAAGTGCTCGAGATGTTCGACGTCAAGGCGCGCCTCGAGCATCTGCTGAAGCTCGTTGAAGGTGAGCTCGACATTCTGCAAGTCGAGAAGCGCATCCGCGGCCGCGTCAAGCGCCAGATGGAAAAGAGCCAGCGCGAGTATTACCTGAACGAGCAGGTGAAGGCGATCCAGAAAGAGCTCGGCGAGATGGAAGAGGGCGCCGACCTGGACGAGATCGAGAAGAAGATCAAGCTCGCGCGCATGCCGAAGGATGCACGCAAGAAAGCCGAGGCTGAGCTCAAGAAGCTCCGCCTCATGTCGCCGATGTCAGCGGAAGCAACGGTGGTTCGTAACTACATCGATTCCATCGTGTCGTTGCCGTGGCGCAAGAAAAGCAAGATCAGCACGGACCTCTCCGTCGCCGAGAAGGTGCTGGACGAAGACCATTACGGGCTCGAGAAGGTCAAAGAGCGGATCGTGGAATATCTCGCGGTTCAGCAGCGCGTCGACAAGCTGAAAGCGCCGATTCTGTGCCTGGTGGGGGCGCCTGGGGTCGGTAAGACGTCGCTCGGCCAATCGATCGCCCGTTCGACGAACCGCAAGTTCGTTCGCATGTCGCTGGGTGGTGTTCGCGACGAAGCGGAGATCCGGGGGCATCGCCGGACTTATATCGGCTCGATGCCCGGCAAGATTCTTCAGAACATGACGAAGGTCGGCGTACGCAATCCGCTCTTCCTGCTCGACGAAGTCGACAAGATGGGAATGGATTTCCGCGGCGACCCTGCAAGCGCCCTGCTCGAAGTGCTTGATCCTGAGCAGAACCACACCTTCGTCGACCACTACGTCGAAGTTGAATACGACTTGTCCGACGTGATGTTCGTCGCGACGGCCAACACGCTCAACATTCCGCCGGCGCTGCTCGATCGCATGGAAGTGATCCGTCTCTCGGGCTATACCGAAGACGAGAAAGTTAACATCGCGCAGCGGCATCTCCTGCCGAAGCTCATGAAGAACCACGGGTTGAAGGAAGAAGAGCTCGGGGTCTCCGAGAGCGCCCTGCGCGACGTAGTCCGCTTCTACACACGCGAGGCCGGCGTTCGCAGTCTCGAGCGCGAAATCTCCAAGATCTGCCGCAAGGTGGTGAAGGAGCTCGTAGTAGCCGGCGGAACGCGCAAGGTGTCGGTCAGCGCCCGCAATCTGGATAAATACCTGGGCGTTCGTCGTTACAGCTTCGGCATGGCGGAGAAGAAGAACCAGGTCGGCCAGGTCAACGGCCTGGCGTGGACCGAAGTCGGTGGCGAGCTGCTGACCATCGAAGCGGCGGTGATGCCGGGTAAAGGCAAGATGACCACGACCGGCAAGCTCGGCGAAGTCATGCAGGAGTCGGTGCAGGCAGCGCTCTCCGTCGTGCGCGCGCGGTCACGCCGCCTTGGCATACAAGATGATTTCTATCAGAAGAACGACGTCCACATCCATCTGCCGGAAGGCGCCACGCCGAAAGACGGCCCCAGCGCGGGCATCGGTCTTTGCCTGGCGATCGTATCTTCGCTCACCGGGATTCCGGTGCGCGCAGACGTCGCGATGACGGGTGAAATCACACTGCGCGGTGAAGTTCTGCAGATCGGCGGGCTGAAGGAGAAGCTGCTCGCAGCCCATCGTGGCGGCATCAAGACCGTCCTCATTCCCGAAGAGAACGTGAAGGACCTGGCGGAGATTCCTGACAACGTGAAGAACCGTCTCGACATTCACCCGGTCAAGTGGATCGACCAGGTGCTGGAGATGGCGCTCGAGCGTAAGCCGGAAGCGCTGCCTGACCTGCCTGACGCTGCTGCAATCCCACCCGCTTCTGGCGCCCAAACCCCCGCCGCCGTGAAGCACTGAAGAGCAAGCGTCCCCCGCTGGAAAACCGCAGGTCGTTGGGCTAGAATCCGCGCTCCGGATCAAAGTCGGTCCGGAGCGCTCCCGGGTGCTTAGCTCAGTTGGTAGAGCGTCGCCCTTACAAGGCGAATGTCGGGAGTTCGAGCCTCTCAG
>JBKJPI010000362.1:0-3733 GCA_046595235.1 Burkholderiales bacterium
CTCCATCGTTATCCCGGGTTGCACCTTGTCGTGCGCGTGCATCATGGTCTCGATCGAAACCGTGTCCCCGGAATTGATGGTGAGCTTCGGCGACTCTTTCGGGTCGAGCCAGCCCCACTGAACCGTGTCCAGCGTCGCGGGAAGCGTGTGGTGCTTGCCGGCCGCTGTACGCCCCGCCCAATCGTGGTTGCCTCTGCTTCCGCTTGATTGTTGCGCGATCACGGCGCCGCCAGCCAATGCGGCAACCACTGCGATAACGACTAACGTGCGTTTCTTCGAGATCATGTCAGGCCCCCTTGTGCTTTGATAAGCGAGGCTATGGTCTGCCGTGGTGCGAGGCGCGTCAAGCCGTGCACCACCATGCATCCGGATGCTCAGTTGCGGTGCGGTAGGGTGGTGATACGATCGACCGCATGGCAATCCTTACCGAAGAACAAGCGCGCGGCTACATGCACAAGCTGCTCGGCGCGATGGCGCAGGCCGAGGGCTCGGATCTGTTCATCTCGAACGATTTCCCGCCGACGATGAAGGCCCACGGCCACATGAAGGCACTGACCAGCCAGAAGCTCACGGGTGAAGTCACACGCGCGCTGGCCGACGCGATGATGAACGAGCGGCAGCGCGCGGAATTCGAGAAGGATCTCGAGTGCAATTTCGCCGTGGCCATACCGGGCCTGTCGCGCTTCCGCATCAACGTCTTCGTCCAGCAGCAGTGCGTCGGGATGGTGATCCGCACGATCGCGGCGGAGATCCCGAATTTCGAAAAGCTCAACCTTCCCGAAATTCTCAAGGAAGTGATCATGAGCAAGCGCGGATTGGTGCTCGTGGTCGGCGGCACCGGGTCCGGCAAGTCCACGTCGCTCGCGGCAATGATCGATCACCGCAATCGCACTTCCGATGGCCACATCATCACGATCGAAGATCCGGTCGAGTATGTGCACCAGTCTCAGAAGTCATTGATCACCCATCGCGAAGTGGGGATCGATACGCGCTCGTGGCATCACGCGTTGCGGAACACGCTCCGCCAGGCGCCCGACGTGATTCTCATTGGTGAGATCCGTGATCCGGAGACGATGGAGCACGCCATCACCTTTGCAGAGACAGGTCACCTGTGCATGGGAACGCTGCACGCCAACAATTCGAACCAGACGATCGACCGTATCGTGAATTTTTTTCCCGAGGAGCGGCGCACACAGCTCCTCATGGATCTTTCGGTCAACCTGCGTGCAATCGTGTCTCAGCGGCTCGTTCGCACGACCGACGGCCTCGGTCGCAGGGCGGCCATCGAGATCCTGATCAACACGCCGGCAGTGGCGGAGCAGATATTCAAAGGCCAGTTCCACGAAATCAAGCCGATCATGGACAAGTCGCGAGAGCTCGGCATGCGCACGTTCGACTGGGCGCTCTTCGAGCTCTATAACGAAGGCCATATCGGTTACGAGGAAGCCATTCGCAACGCGGACTCGGCGAACGAGCTGCGCCTTAACATCAAGCTCAAGAGCCCGAGGGGGGAACCGCCGATCGCGACCGGGCTCGTGCTCTCTTTTGACAAGGAACCGACGCCCGAAGAAGTTGAGAAGATCCGGAAGGACGAGCTCGCGAAACAGCAGGAGCGTCGGCGGCAACTCGAAGACGAAGAGATGGCGAAGCTGCAGGGTGAGAGCAAGCCGGACGATCCGGCGTAAGGGGACGTCGCGCGCCTGCTTGCTTACGGCACGGTTGCGCCGTTACCGCGTCAGGTGCAACAGCTGCTCGCTCACTCGACCTTGATATTCGCTTCCTTGACCACCTGCGACCATCGCTTGATTTCCGACGCGATCGCTTTCTGGAATTCCTGCGGGGTGCTGGCGATCACATCGAGACCCATCGCAGCCAGACGCTCCTGATTTTCAGGGTGCTTCAGAATGCGCGCGATTTCAACATTGAGCTTTTCAACCACTGTCTTCGGCATGCCGCGCGGCCCCAGTATGCCCTGCCAGTCGCGCACTTCGAGATTCGGCACACCTGCTTCGTTCATCGTAGGTACATCGGGCAGCTGCCGCGAGCGCTCTTTCGACGAAACCGCGAGCGGCCGCAAGCGTCCGCTCTTGATGAAAGGCAGCGACGAAGTCATCGATGCAAAACTCATGGAGACGTTGCCGCCGACCAGATCGGTAATGGCCGGTCCGCCGCCTTTGTACGCGATGTGCGTCAGTTTCAGTCCGGTCTGCAGCGCGAAGAATTCACCGATGAGGTGCGGCGCGCCGCCGATTCCCGATGAGGCGAAGGTGAGCTCGCCCGGTTTCTGTCGCCCCAGCGCGATCAGCTCCTTCACCGACTTCAACGGCGTCTTTACGTTCACGACCAGTACGTTGCCCACTGCGCCTGTCATGATGACGGGCTCGAGGTCCTTGACCGGATCGTACGGAAGTTTGAGGAGACTCGGATTCACCGAGTATCGCAGCGAGACGAGCACCAGCGCGTGGCCGTCGGGATTCGATTTGGCGACGATGTCCGTCCCGATGATTTCGGCCGCGCCTGGGCGGTTGTCGACCAGCACTTGCTGGCCCCAGGCGTCGGTGAGTTTTTGCGCCACGACGCGCGCAACTCCGTCGCTGCTGCCGCCCGGGGGTACGGGTACCACGAGCCGGATCGGTCTATTGGGATAGCCGCTGCCCGCGTCCTGCTTAGCCGGTTGCGCCGCGGATGCAGGTGTTGCACCGAACGCGGAGAGCGCAGCCGCCACGCCGATCCACTTCAGCAAAATCGTATCCACGAAAATCCTCCTTCCTGTGCTCGTTAAGCTGCACCAGTTTAGAGTGAAGTTACCTGAAGCTACACTAAACTTACCAGGGCGCTCAGGGCATGCCTTATGGATGTCCTGTTTGTTCCAATAACGAGGCGACATGTTTCGATTCCAGCGCGTCATCGCTTCCATCGTCGTGGCCATCGCACCCGTTCCGGGTATTGCAGCCGCGGCCCAGCCGGCGGCTGACTATCCGTCTCGTCCGATTCGTCTCGTCGTGCCGTTCGTCGCGGGCGGGAGCACCGACATCATTGCCCGTGTCATTGGTCAAAAGCTCGCGGAGCAGTGGGGCAGACAGGTCGTCGTCGATAATCGCGCCGGCGCGAACGGCGTCATCGCCATGGAGATCGTGGCGCGCGCGTCTCCCGACGGCTACACGCTGGTGCTGAGTTACGTTGCAAATCTCGGCACCGCGCAGGCGCTCAACCCGAAGCTCCCCTACGACCCGGTGACAGACTACGCACCGATCTCACACATCGCGAGCGCCCCCAGCATCGGGGTCGTCCATCCCGGCGTGCCCGCAAAAAATCTTCAGGAGCTCATCGCGCTCGCACGCGCGAAGCCCGCCGCCGTATCGTTCGGTTCCGCAGCCGTCGGCAGCATGGGCCATCTGTCAGGCGAGTTGATTAACCGCATGGCAGGAATCCGCATGCAACATGTGCCGTACAAGGGCGGCGGGCAGGCGATAACTGATGTGCTCGCAGGTCACATTCCGCTGGCCGTCATCGGCATGACGGCCGTGACGCCGCACGTTCGCTCCGGGCGCCTGCGCGCGATTCTCACGACCGGAGCGCGGCGCTCATTCGCGTTTCCGGAGGTGCCGACCGTTGCCGAGCAGGGTTTTCCGGGGTTCGCAGCCGACGCCTGGTATGGCCTCCTCGCACCTGCAGGGACGCCGCGGGCCATCATCGATAAGCTGAACGCGGAAGTCACGCGCATCGTGAAGCT
>JBKJPI010000385.1:0-7000 GCA_046595235.1 Burkholderiales bacterium
CAGATGGTTGGGCGCTCCGGCAGGTAGTCCGTGATGAGCGCAGTCGTATCGAAGAAAAGCGGAAGGTAATACTCGATGCCTGCGGTGGGTATGCCCTTTGAAACGTCCTTGTAGGTCCTCGATCGCGAAGGGTCGCCTTCAAAGCGCTCGCGGAAATTGCGCCTGAAAGCCTTCTGCCCCGCCTCATCCATCGGGAATTCGCGCGCGGGCAGGAGCCGCACTTCGTTCACCTTGTAGATGCTGCGCTGGGTGTCGACGTCGAAACTGCGAATGCTCTCGATCTCGTCATCGAAAAGGTCGATGCGGTACGGGACGGCGCTCCCCATCGGAAAAAGATCGATCAGGCCGCCGCGAAAACTGTACTCGCCCGGCGCGATCACCTGCGTGACGTGCGTATAGCCGGCGAGCGTGAGTTGCCGGCGAAGCTCGCTGCCTTCGAGCTTTTCACCCTGCTTGAAGAAGAACGTGTGACCGGCAAGATATTCGACCGGCGGCAATCGGTACAGGGCTGTGGTCACGGCGACGAGCGCTACGTCGAACTGCCCGTGCATCATCTGATACAGCGTCGCAAGGCGTTCAGAGATGAGGTCGCTATGCGGCGAGAAATGGTCGTACGGAAGTGTTTCCCAGTCGGGAAAGAGGTGGACGGTGAGGCTCGAGTCGAAAAACGGAATTTCTTCGAGCAGCCGCTGCGCGTGCCACGCGTTCTCGGTGATCACGAGCAGCGGACGTGCGCGCGCTGCGAGCGTCGCGATCGCGAGGGCATCGCTCGAACCGTGAAGCGCGCCGGAGTATTCGCGCTGCCCGCTGACGGGAACAGGAAGCTCTAAGGTGTTACGCATGCAAAAAAATCAGCGATTATAGGGAATTAAAGACGTGCGAACCGGGCCGCGGCACGAGGCGGAGAGGCGAAAAGGGCGGGCGCTTATAAGGGCTGGCTCAGGACGAGCGGAATGCGGCGGCGGCCGAACGGCCTGGCGAAGGCTTCGAAACGCCCGGGCAGCGCCGTGCGGCAGTCGGCACACGAGCCTTCCGCCGTGACCGAGTAAGCCTCGATACGATGCCAGTCGCGCGCGATCAGGGGTTTACGACACGACGCGCAGTAGGTCGTACCCCCGGCCGCGTCGTGCACGTTGCCGGTGTATACGTAATTAAGTCCCGCATCCATCGCGATCCGGCGTGCGCGTGTGAGCGTGGCCGCAGGTGTCGCGGGGATGTCGGTCATCTTGTGGTCAGGGTGAAAAGCGGTGAAGTGCACCGGCACGTCGGGACCGAGCGCCTTCATGATCCAGGCGGATTCAGCCCGCAGCTCGTCGTCGCTGTCGTTTTTGCCGGGAATCAGCAGTGTGGTGATTTCCAGCCACACACTGGTTTCATGATGCAGATACACAAGCGTGTCGAGCACCGGGGCGAGCCGTGCACCGCAAAGCTTCCAGTAGAACTCGTCGGTGAACCCTTTGAGGTCGACGTTGGCCGCATCCATTTTTGCGTAGAACTCGCGCCGCGCCTCCGGATGGATATAACCGGCCGTAACTGCAACCGCCTGCACGCCCCGGCTGCGGCATGCGTCGGCGATATCCATCGCGTATTCGGCGAATATCACGGGGTCGTTATACGTAAACGCGACAGATTTGCAGCCATGCTCGACAGCGGCGGCCGCAATCGCTTCCGGGGTTGCCTGATCGGCAAGCCGGTCCATGTCGCGTGAACGGGTGATGTCCCAGTTCTGGCAGAACTTGCACGCAAGGTTGCACCCGGCCGTGCCAAACGACAGGATGCTCGAGCCGGGATAAAAGTGATTGAGCGGTTTCTTTTCTACCGGATCGATACAGAATCCGGAGGACCGCCCATACGTGGTGAGGAACATCTGGTCGCCGACGCGCTGACGCACGAAACACGCGCCGCGCTGCCCCTCGTGCAGACGACAGTCGCGCGGGCACAGGTCGCATTGCATGCGGCCGTCTTCCAGCATATGCCACCACCGTCCTGGGAAACTATCGCCCGGATGTTCCTTCATTTTTTGCGCGCTCATTACTTCGTTATTCGCTCCATTTCGACACCGTATAGCGCGCAAGTTTCACGTCCCGATCCCAGAAATCGGGGGGCAAGCCGGCTTTCTGTCTGAGCGTCGACAGGAATTCAGAAGGGTCTGTGATGTCTTCCCACACCTGGGGCAGGAACGTGCTCTTGTGATAACCATATTCGAAGACAAGCCCGTCGACTCCCGGCTTAAGCTGCAACATGGCTGAGGCTTCGTCGTCGAACGTGATCGGCGCGAGCGGAGAAAGCAGCGACACTTCAACTTTCGTCATATCGAGCTCATCGCGCGTCAACGGCTTGAAACGGGGGTCTCTGAACGCGGCTGCAAGCGCGTTTGCCGTCACATCCTCGACGAGCGGACGATGCGCCTGCAGTGTGCCGATACAGCCGCGGAGCTTTTCCGCTTGTCTCAACGTAACGAATGTCGCGCCCGGATCGCGCAGCCAGTCCGCACTCGCCGCAACCTTCGTGGAGCGCCCAAGCTCGCTTTCGATCGCAGCACGCGCGAGCGCGAGGAGAACGGCACCTTCCGCGACGCTGCTCATGTCGGTGCGTAGAACGCGAACGATGCGTAGCCCACGACGCGGCTGCGATCGCCTGCGGTGTCGCCCGAGTTGCGGAGATCGAGGAGCTCAGGTCTCAAACCCTTGCGCCGGGCGACCACGCTCAAACCCGCAACCGGCGTCGCGCCGCACGCGTGTTCGTGATCGATGTTGCTCGAGAGCGCAAGGATGGCTTCACAAGTGGAACGGTCGACGCTTTGCGCTTGTGCATAGGGAAGGTAATGAGACAAGTCCGAGCTCACGACGATGAGCGTCTCGGGGCCGCCATAGACAGCTTCGATGACTTCAGCAACCTCATCCGGCCGGGCATCACCGACAGCCAGGGGAATCAGCGTGAAGTCTGCAAGGACGGTCTGGAGAAAAGGCAGGTGAACTTCCAGCGAGTGCTCGAGCGCGTGCGCTGCGTCGCTTACGCACACCTGCGGCAGTATACGCAGGCGCTTCACCGCATCGGCATCGATCTGCAGGGTGCCGAGGGGCGTTACGAATTGTTCGGCCGCTGGTAATGCGATGCCGCGAACGGCAACGCGATGGGCGGGCCCCAGCAGGACGACTCGATGGATCGTATCGCGGGCGGCAGTGAGCTGAGCATAGGCGCTGGCTGCGATCGGACCGGAGTAGACGTAGCCGGCGTGCGGCGCAATCAACGCCTTTGGCGTACCCGGCTCGTTCGGTTGCGCGCTATCCAGAAGCTTCGCAAGCGTTCGCGTCAGGGCCCCGTGCTCGCCGGGATAGAAAAGGCCCGCCACGGCCGGTGAACGGGAAGGGCGTGAGCTCATGGCCATATCCTGAGATGGGGACGTGCCCGGGAAGATCAAGGCGAAGGCGCGTGTTGTATGCCGCAAGGCGCGCCCCGGGACGGTAACTTCGCGCGGTGCAAGTACAATCGTGCCTCCATATTCTCTCCAGCCAACATCGTGCCACGCTATTTTGCAATTGTCCCAGCCGCCGGCATCGGCAGCCGTATGGGCGAGGGCACGCCCAAGCAATACCTGACATGCGCCGGCCGCTCCCTGCTGTGTCACACGCTCGAGCGGCTTTCCGGATACGCGCCGATCTCACAGGTGTTCGTCGTGCTGGCACCCGGGGACACACGCTACCGCGCCGCGGAACAATGCGGCGCCGCGAGCCGGGTGCAGTCGCTCTACTGCGGAGGCGAGACCCGTGCGGCCAGCGTTTACAACGGGCTCGTGGCAATACGCGATGGTGTTTCGGGAGACGACTGGATTTTGGTCCACGACGCTGCGCGGCCGTGCGTTTCCGAAGCGGCGCTACAGCGCCTCGTCGCTGAAGTCGGCGAGGCGGACGCGGGCGGGCTTCTCGCAGTCCCGGTTGCAGATACCCTGAAGCGCGCTGACGATGAAGGCCACGTCATGGCGACCGAAGCACGCGCAGGATTGTGGCAGGCGCAGACGCCGCAGATGTTCCGCTACGGTGTTCTCGTCGAAGCGCTGCGCCGTGCGGGAAGCCACGTGACCGACGAGGCGAGCGCCGTCGAGCGCATTGGGCTGAAGCCGAAGCTTGTCATGGGCGAAGCCCGAAATCTGAAAGTCACCTATCCCGAGGATCTCGAGCTCGCAGAGCTCATCCTCAAAAGCTCATGAGGATCGGTCAGGGCTTCGACATCCATGCGCTGGAAGCCGGGCGGCGCCTCATCATTGGGGGCGTCGAGATCCCGTTCGAGCGCGGGCTTGCGGGACATTCGGACGCAGACGTCCTGCTGCACGCGATTTGCGATGCCCTGATCGGCGCTGCCGGTCTTGGCGATATCGGAACGCATTTCCCAGACACCGATCCGCGTTACAAAGGTGCAGACAGCCGCGACCTTCTGCGTGCGGTGGCGCGCCTGATTCAAGCGAACGGACTTGAAGTGATGAACGTCGATTCGACCATCATCGCCCAGGCCCCGAAGATGGCGCCGCACATTCCGGCGATGCGCGAGAACATCGCGTCCGACCTGGGTATCCACCCGAATCGGGTCAACGTCAAAGCCAAAACTGCTGAGCGACTGGGCGCGCTCGGGCGGGGCGAAGGCATCGCCGCCGAAGCGATTGCGCTCCTTTCACGCGCCCAAAAGTAAAAACCTACTTTTGGTCGGAACGGCAAGTCAGCACTTCAGGCTTGGGGCGGCCCGGCGGCGGAAGTGCGGAAAGAACAACAAAAAGCAACGAAGCACCGAATGAGACGCGACCACTCGGTGTTTTGTAGAATTTTCAAGCTGGAATCGGCGGGCTTGGCCCGCGATTCAGTTCAAATTAGTAGTTCCGGCGCAAAGTAGGTGTGCACTTTGCGACGATCAGTTAAGTATGTGTGCACTTTGCGGCGGGAGGATCTATGACAGGTGCCGACTACATCGAAGTATTCACGCGCGAATCCGAGCATTCGGGCGCGTCCGACAGGCTTGTTCTGCCCGACTGGCACGAGGACGACTGGCGTCATCTCCTGTCGAGCACGACCGTCAAGTCTTTTAAGACGAGCGACGTCGTGATTCAGCGGGGCGTCGACGACCGTGCGCTCTACCTCGTGGCTGATGGCGTTCTCGAAGTCGGCGTTACGACGTTCGATGGCGTCAGCGTTTCGTCGCTTGCGCGAATCGGCATGGCGAGCGTCATCGGAGAACAGTCTTTCTTCGATGGGCAGCCGCGCTCGGCCAATGTCTGGGCCGTCACCGATGGCACGCTACTGCGGTGGGAGTTCGATCAGTACACGCGCTTCGGAGCTGCACATCCGACGCTTGCACGAGATTTTCTTTTCGCCGTCGCGCGTGTGCTCTCGACGCGCTTACGCCTCACGACCATCCGCGTTCGGAGGTAGCTCCACCCGGGCGCGCAACCCCCCGCCATCGCGCGGCAGAAGCTTCACGCTGCCGCCGTGCATGCGGGCGATCCTGTCGACGATTGCAAGGCCAAGCCCGGTGCCGCTGCCGCCTCGTGCTGTGTCCATGCGCGTGAACGGCTGCAGCATGCGCTCGGCTGCATCCGTCGGGATGCCTGCGCCGCGGTCGAGAACCTCGACGACGACGGTGCCATTCTCGACCGTACTCGTCACGTCGATATCGCTGCCGCCGTGCCGCAGCGCGTTCTCGATGAGGTTCGTGAGCAGCCGCTGGATCGCGCGCGGCCGCACGGCCCGTCGCGGCATCGGGGAAAGGTTCGCACGTACCGCCTTCCCCGCACGCGCGTAGCGGGTGGTGACGCTTTCGAGAAGCCCGTGCAAATCGGTGTTCGGCAAGATCTCCTCGGCGTCACGCAGCCGCGCGAATTCCAGGAACTGCCCGATCGCGGCGTCGATGTCCTCGATGTCTTGGACGAGTCCCGAACGAAGCTCGGCATCGCCCTTGTCGTCCATCATCTCGAGGCTCAACCGTATCCGCGAGAGCGGGGTTCTGAGATCGTGCGAAACCCCTGCAAGGAGAAGCGCACGTTCGTCATCCAGGCGCTTCATGTCTTCGGCCATCTGGTTGAACGCACGGGCGAGCGTGCTGATTTCGCTCGGGCCGGCCTCGGTCACACGCTGGGGCATCGCACCTCGCCCCATCTGGGCCGATGCGCGGGTGAGCTCGCGAAGTGGCCGGTTGATACGCGATACGATGAAAAAGGCGCCGCCGAGTGCGAAAACGAGGACGAGGACGCCCCACCCGAGCCAGCGCAGCGGATCGTTGCGCTCGAAGCGCGAGCGCGGCATGTGAACCCAGAATTTTTCGGTGTCGATCGCAAAGCTTACCCACGCGCCCGGGATGTTGTTCCGCCTGAGCGTGATCTGGGTTTCGGTGCCGAGCTGACGCCTGAGCTCCGCTGCGAGCGCCAGGATGAATTCTTGCTGGGGCAGCGGCGTGATGCGCTCGTCAGGCTCCGCAACAAAAACCTGAATGCGTTCAGACTGCGAGAGCTCGGAGAGAAGTTCGTAGCGCTTTGCCGGATCGGCGCTGATGAGCGCCCAGCGCGTGATGTTGACGACGCTCGCGATCTGCTCCGCGGTGCGCTGCGCGCGCGGGGCACGCTCGGCGACGCGGAAGATACCGACCCACGCGAGGTTCGCGAGCACCAGCAGCGCTGCGATGAGGAGCACGCTTCGCCACAGTAACGACCGTGGCCACAACCTCACTGTTTCGGGCCGTCGGGGATGAAGACGTAGCCGAAGCCCCACACGGTCTGAATGTACGCGGGCTTCGCCGCGTCCGGCTCTACGAGTCTTCGCAGGCGCGAGATCTGCACGTCGATGCTGCGATCGAAGGCGCCGAACTCCCGGCCGCGGGCGAGCTCCATCAGCTTGTCGCGAGACAGCGGCACCCTCGGATGCTGAACCAGCACCTTGAGGAGCGCGAATTCGCCAGTGGTAAGGGCAACCTCACGCGAAATGGCGAGGATGTTGCCCTTACCACTGGCGAATTCGCGCTC
>JBKJPI010000574.1:0-10987 GCA_046595235.1 Burkholderiales bacterium
GAATGCGAAGCGGCGCCGTTGATGAGCGCCGCAGCGCGCAGCGTGGCTTTACGACCGGTTGCCAGGCGCGATTTGCCGCGATCGAGATCTTCGGCGAGCGCCAGCTCGAGCAGCACAGCGGGTGCGACCTGGCTGCCCGGCAGCAGCGCCGCGTACCAGTCGATCACCGCGCGCTTCGCGTGGTGAATCACCTCGTCTGAAAGCTTCGAGGTCTGTTCCTTTATTGCGTAGTCGGCGATCTGCTCGAGCAGCATTTTGTCTCCTGACAAAATGAGGGGACAAGATAGCCCCTCCCCCTACCCCTCCCCAACCCCGGGGAGGGGAGTAACCGGCGCAATCGGCGCGCCCCCGACTTCATCTCAGAATTATCAAACCATCCACGGCAACGACGCCTTCGCCTTCGCGCTTCACCATCAGCGGATTGATCTCGGCTTCGACCACGTCCTCGATGAAAGCGATCTGCGACATTGCGCTGACGGCTTCGGCAAGTGCCTTGCGATCCCCGAGAGGCAGGCCGCGATAGCCGCGAATGACGGCGAGCCCTTTCACTTCATCGATCATCGCATCCGCGTCTTCAACACTCACCGGCGCGAGGCGCACGGAAAAATCCTTGTAGATTTCCGCAAGCACGCCGCCAATGCCGAGCACGACGACAGGGCCGATCTGCGCATCACGCTTGAACCCGAGAATGACTTCGGCCAGGCCGTTCTCCATGCCCTGAACGAGAATCCCGTCTATTTTCGCCTGCGGGTGCTTTGCGCGCACGGCGGCGAGAATCTGCGACGCTGCCTGTTCGAGTGCGCCGGCATTGGCGAGGTTCAAAGCGACGCCGCCGGCATCGGTCTTGTGCAGGATGTCGGGTGAAAGAATCTTCGCGACCACCGGGAACGGAATCGTTACGGCGTCCTCAGCCGTCCTGATGATCTCGGTTGCCGCGCGGGGAACACCCAATGCTTCGAAGACAGCGCCGGAGCGATACTCATCGAGTTGCGCGCCTGCGTTTTCGAGCAGCTTTCGAGCGGCACTCACCCGCGCGCGGTCTATCGGCGGCTGCTGCACCGGCGCCGTCCAGTCGCGCCAGGCGCGTATCGCGTCAGCGCACGACTCGGGTGTGCGAAAACCGGCGATGTTCGCGTCTGCAAGTATCCTGAGAGAGGCCTCAGCGTGGGGCGCCGCAAAAGAAACGAGCGGCTTTCCTTTGGTGTCGGCTTCGAGAAGCGGCTCGATCGCGATCTGCGGTTGAAACTGAGCCGAGCTTCCGGCCACGGCAAGCACGAGATCGCAGTGATCGGACTCGAGCAGGGTGGTAAGGACTGCGCTGTAAACTTCCTTCTTCGCCCCCGCCAGCGTGAGATCTGTCAGACGCGCTTTGTTGATGGTGACATTCTGCGCCGCGAGCTTTTCCACGACTGAGTCGGTTGGACCCACGACTTCGATGCCGTAGGTGCCCAGGCGGTCGACGACCGCGGCCGCACCGCCGCCGGTCGTCGTCATCACCGCGACTCGATGGCGCCTGGAAGGTTTCTGGGTCGCGAAGAGCGCCGGCGTTTCGAACAGGTTCTCGAGGGTGTCGATGCGGACGATTCCATGTGCTCGAAAGAACGTATCGGCCATCTCGTCGGAGCCCGCCATCGCGCCTGTGTGCGACGCTGCGAGGTCCTGTCCGATATCGGATCGCCCGAGCTTGTACACGACGATGAGCTTCCCGGCGGCATAGGCGCGACGCGCTGCGTGTGCGAGCTTGTCGGCATCCCGCAGCGTTTCCATGAACAGAAGAATCGTCTGCGTGTGGAGGTCGTCGACGAGGAGATCCGCAAATTCACCCACGCTCAGGTCGGATTCATTGCCGACCGAGATCAACTTGGAAAATCCGACGCCGCGGCCGAGCCCTCTCGAAAGAAGGCCGCCGAGCATGCTGCCGCTTTGCGAGACGAGTGCAAGCGGCCCCACCTTAATTTCGGCCATCTCGAGAACGGCGTTGACCGAGATCGCGCATCCCGGGTCCGTGCTCATGAGGCCGATGCAGTTGGGGCCGATGACGCGCACCCCGCCTGCGCGCGCGATGGCCAGGATGCGCTCCTGCTCGCGGCGGCCTTCAGCGCCGGTCTCGGCGAAGCCGTCGCTGTAGATCGTCGCGACGGGAACGCCTTTGGCCACGCATTGCTCGATCGAGGCCCCGACCGCTTTGGCCGGGACCATGATGAACGCGTGATCGATTGCATCGGGAACCGAGGTCAGGTCCGGATAGGCTTTCTCTCCGAAAACCATGTCACGGCCCGGATTGATCGGGACGATGCGGCCGGTGTAGCCGTGCTTTCTCAGATACCGCTGCGGCCGCGAAGTGTTCTTCGTCGCATCAGCGGATGCGCCAACGAGCGCCACGGAGCGTGGCTCGAAGAGCGCCTTAAAAAGTTCTTTGCCTGTTGCAGCTTGTCGTGCCATGGGTGCGTTTCTCGCGGAACGTTTCCTGGTCGGAGGTGAGCTGGAAATTCATGCCTAAGCTCTCAACAGGGGGCGAAGGTCACGCATGCTGGAGACGTCCTCGAGCGTCCATACCGTGTCGCACAGGAGTCGCGCGCGCTTTTTTCCGAGGATCGGCCATAACAAGTGGAAGCCTTTCTCGTCGACTTCCGCGCGCGTCATCGGGTTATCGGACGTGCCGCGCACCGCTTTCACGTGCTGGCGGAGCTCTCTGCCGTCGTTCAGCATGAGCTCGACGATGCCCTGTCTCGAAGGCATCGCGCGCGTGAGCGCTTCGTCGCCATGAAGCTCGATGCGGCTGCGCACTTCAAGCACCTTTTTGTCTTTCATGCGCTTCTCGTCGTGCGCCGATTCGAACGTCACGATCCCGTCGATCAACATAACCGCGCACATGTGCTGCATGCAGATATCCGGCATGTCGCGATTGTTGACGGTGTTCGCGCCCTGCTTGGCCACGCGCACGACGAGCTTCTTCACGTCGTCGGCCCTGATCCCGTTCTGGCGAATCATATCGAGCAGGCCATCGAGCGGCGCCTGGATCGGTGAACCGACCGACCAGCGCTTGATGTTGGTGTTCATGACTTCGAAGGTCGTGCCGAGGTCCTTCACGAGGCGTGCGGGATCGGGCGCTCTTCCGATGCGCTTCGATTCGTCGTACGCCACGAAAAAGTTGCGCTCGCCCGAGAGGACGTCTTCGACGCCGGTGAACCCGTGCGCAACCATCGACGCGGCCGCCACGCCGTTGCGCGCAGGCATGCCGCCGAAATCGAATGCTTTCTCGACGTGCTCGGCATCGCGCATCCAGCACGAGACGCCGGAAGTCTGCTGCGCCGTATACGACAGGAGATGCCGGACCTGGTCGTATTTCAGTCCGGCGATCGAGCCTGCCGCGGCCGCTGCGCCCCACATCGGGCCGAAGCTATGGGTCGAGTGGCCCATTTCGCGAAAGTCGTAGGCGTGCAGCGCCATCGTCAGCCGGCAGCCGACGTCGTAGCCGAGCGCGACGGCGCGCAGGAACGTGCTGCCGTTGGCCTGCTCGCGCTCCGCCATCGCCAGCGCCGCGGGGACGATGCCGCAACCCGGGTGCGTGAGCGAAGGTGCGTGCGAATCATCGGTCTCGTCCGCGTGTGCGAGCATGCCGTTGGCGAGCGCCGCATTGATCGCAGTCGTGACGATACGCGAGCCTATGACGGTTGCCTCTGCGGTGCCGCCGAGTGTTTTCACGTACGAAATCGCCTGCTCGCCCGGCAGCAGCTTCGATCCTGAGACCATTGCGGCGATCGTATCGAGCACGTGGTGCTTGGTTTTTTCGGCGATCGGCTTCGGCAGGGGCTTCTTGCTCGCGCGTGAGATATACGTCGCGAGCTCCTGCATCAGGGGCGAAATCTCTTCCTGTTTTTTCATGTGGCGTGGCCGGTGCTGTTCGTCTGCAACGAAGAAACGTTCACTCGATTTTCGCGCCCGAGGCCTTGACCACCTGCGCCCATTTCGCCACCTCCGACCGCACGTACGCGGCCACCTGCTCGGGCGGGCCCGTGAGGGTCTCAGCACCTTGCGCCATGAATTTCTCGCGCACCTCGGGCATCTGCACGGCTTTGTTCACCGCGGCGTTAAGGCGCGTCACGATTTCGCGAGGGGTTCCTGCAGGTGCGAACAGCGCGAACCACGTCGCGGACTCGAAGCCGGGATAGGTTTCGGCGAGGGTCGGCAGCGCCGGTGTCGTCGCACTTCTTTTGATGCTCGTAACGCCAAGCGCGCGCAGCCGTCCGCTCTGTACGTGCGGCAGCACCGAAAGGCTGTTGGCGAACATGAAAGTGACGTTGCCCGAAATGAGATCGGTGACTGCGGGCGGCGTCCCCTTATAAGGCACGTGCACGATGTCGGTGCCGGTCAGGTTCCTGAGAATCTCTCCGGTGAGGTGGGGCGTGCTCCCGCTGCCCGTCGATGCGTACGTGAGCTCGCCGCGCTTCGATTTTGCGAGTGCCACGAGGTCTTTCACGTTCTTCACCGGCAGTGAGGGATGTACGACCAGGATGAACGGAACGCTTGCCATGAACGCGATCGGCTCGAAGTCCTTGACCAGGTTGTAGCCGAGCTTCGGATACAGCGACTGGCTGATCGCGGAAGGTGCGCCGCCCGAAAGCAGCGTGTATCCATCGGCAGGTGCGCGGGCGGCGAGCTCGGCGCCGATGTTCCCCGCAGCGCCCGGGCGATTGTCTGCAATGAACTGTTGTCCGAATGCATCGAAAAGCTTCGGAATCACGAGCCGCGTGGTGATGTCGACCCCCGAGCCCGGCGGGAAAGGCACGATCACGCGCACGGTTTTCGACGGGTACGATTGACTCATCGCGCCCGAAGCTACGCACGCCGCGAAGGCGAATGCAGCCGCTTTGATGAATCGCATGAGGACTACTTTTGAAGCATCCGGGGGCCGGATTCTAGCATTCGTCAGATGAGCCTTCGGCTTCGCTTTGGACGCTGCGATAGAATACCGCTTTAGAGGGAGCGCTCGTGAGTAAACCCGTGATCGGGATCGCGATGGGCAGCCAGAGCGACTGGAAAGTGATGGCGCATGCTGCTCGCCAGCTCGACGATTTCGGTGTTCCGTACGAGGCGCAAATCGTGTCGGCCCACCGTACTCCGGATCTTCTGTACGCGTATGCAGAAGCGGCTGCGGGCCGCGGATTCAAGTGCATCATCGCGGGCGCCGGCGGCTCGGCGCATCTTCCGGGGATGCTCGCTGCGAAAACCATCGTGCCGGTACTCGGCGTTCCCGTGCCTACGCGACAGCTGAAGGGTCTCGACTCGCTGCTTTCGATCGTGCAGATGCCCAAAGGTATCCCGGTGGGAACGTTCGCCGTCGGCGAAGCGGGCGCTGCCAACGCAGCGCTTTTCGCGGTTGCGCTTCTGGCGCGTGACGATCAGCGGCTCGCCCGCAAGCTGGACGCATTCCGCAGGGCGCAGACGCGAAACGTGCGAGCGATGAAGCTTCCGAAATGATCTATCCCGGCGCGATGCTCGGGATGCTCGGCGGTGGACAGCTCGGCCGTATGTTTACTCTCGCCGCGCACAGCATGGGGTATCGCGTCAGCGTCCTCGATCCGGACCCGAGCTCGCCTGCCGGACAGATTGCCGACGTGCATCTGAGAGCGGCCTATCAGGAGCGCGATGCGCTCCAGCAGCTCGCGGATAGCTGCGCGGCTGTGACGACGGAATTCGAAAATGTTCCTGCGGACAGTTTGCGGTGGCTGGCGCCGCGCTGTGTCGTGCGTCCCACCGGCGATAGCGTTGCAATCGCTCAGGACCGGTTGCGCGAGAAGCAGTTTCTCGTCGAAAGCGGGTTCGCGGTCGCGCCGTTCATGCCGGTACATACGCTCGAGGATTGTGAGCGCGCAACCAGCACGCTCCTGCCGGGGATACTGAAGCGGTCGCGTTTCGGTTACGACGGAAAAGGCCAGGTACGCGTCACGACACAGGATGAACTGCGCAGGGCGTTCGCCGCGATGGGGTCTGAACCGTGCGTATTGGAGGCGCTCGTGCGGCTCGCGTGCGAAGTCAGTGTGGTCGCTGCACGCGGCGCAGACGGCGCCACGCGCAGCTTTCCTGTTTCCGAGAACAGCCACGAGAACGGCATTCTCGATATGAGCATCGTGCCTGCACGCCTGAGCCCTGCACTCGCATCGGAAGCGCAGGCGGTGGCGCAATCGGTCGCGACCCGGCTGGGTTACTGCGGCGTTCTTGCTGTCGAATTTTTTGTAACGGAAGACGGTGCGCTGCTGGTGAACGAGATCGCACCGCGGCCGCACAACAGCGGGCATTACACGATCGATGCGTGCGTGACGTCTCAGTTCGAGCAGCAGGTTCGCACCCTCTGCGGCCTGCCGCTTGGCGAAAGCCGCCTGCTGTCCCCCGTCGTCATGGTCAACCTGCTGGGCGAGGCGTGGCAGCGCGGCGAACCGGCGTGGGAGGCGGTTTTCGGGTGTCCCGAAGCGAAGCTCCATCTGTACGGAAAGCACGACGCGCGTCCCGGGCGCAAGATGGGCCACTACACGGTGCTGGGCGCAGACGCCGGCATCGCGCTCGACAAAGCCATGGCTATACGTTCGCGCCTTGCGCCCGACTTCCACCTCCAGTCCGCCTGAGATTTGTATGAGTGCGACACCGCTGCTACACACGGAACTCGAAAGCCTGCCATTCCTACATCGCGGAAAGGTGAGGGATCTTTATGCCGTCGGGGACGACAAGCTCCTGATCGTTCAAACCGATCGCCTTTCGGCCTTCGACGTCATCCTGCCGACGCCCATCCCCGGCAAAGGGCAGGTCCTCACAGAGCTTTCGCTCTTCTGGTTCGAGAAGCTCGCGCACATCGTGCCGAACCACCTGACATCAATTGCGCCCGAGTCTGTAGTTTCGGCTCGGGATCGCGACGAGATCGCCGGCCGCGCAATGGTCGTGCGGAAGTTGAAGCCGCTGATGATCGAAGCCGTAGTGCGGGGCTACATCATCGGCTCCGGATGGAAGGATTACCAGGACACCGGCGCGGTCTGCGGTATCTCGCTCCCACCGGGCCTCACGCAGGCGCAGAAGCTGCCGCAGCCGATCTTTACGCCGGCATCCAAAGCACCGGCCGGCGAGCACGACGAAAACATCACGTTCGACGACGCGATAAGCACCCTCGGGAGTCACGCACTCGCAGAGCGGGTGCGCGAGATCTCGATCCGGCTCTATACGGAAGCCGCCGATTACGCGGCCAGACGCGGCATCATCATCGCGGATACGAAGTTCGAGTTTGGTACTGATGAAAAGGGAGAGCTCGTGCTGATCGACGAAGCGCTTACACCCGATTCGTCGCGCTTCTGGCCGGCGTCCGAATATCGGACCGGAATCAGCCCGCCGAGCTTCGACAAGCAATTCGTGCGCGACTGGCTCGAAACGCAGCCGTGGAACAAGAAAGCACCCGCGCCGCCGCTTCCCGCCGACGTACTGGCGGAGACCTCGGCCAAATATCGCGAAGCGCTGCGGCTCCTGAAGGGCTGATGCAGCGCGCGGGCGGCGCGATGAATCCGAAGGCGCTCGTTCACGCGGTGGAGGTGCTGCGCAGCGGCGGGCTCGTCGCGTTTCCCACTGAGACCGTTTATGGGCTCGGCGCCGATGCAGGCAACCTGGACGCAGTCGGCAGGATCTACGCCGCCAAAGGGCGCCCGCGCGCGCATCCGCTGATCGTGCACCTCGCAGACGTTGCAAGCATTGCGGCCTGGGCGAGCGAAATACCCGAGGCCGCGCTTCGGCTCGGGCGCGCATTCTGGCCCGGTCCCCTCACGCTGGTCTTCAAACGCGCGCCCGCCGTGAACGACGTCGTCACGGGTGGGCAGGATACGATCGCGCTGCGCGTGCCTTCCCATCCAGTGGCACAGGCGCTCCTCGCGGCGTTTGGCGGCGGCGTCGCTGCACCTTCCGCAAATCGATATGGGCGCATCTCTGCGACAACGGCCGAGCACGTGCGGAGTGAGCTGGGCGCGGTTGTCGATTACGTGCTCGACGGCGGCCCGTGTGAGGTCGGTATCGAATCGACCATCGTCGATGTTTCAGGGGCGCGTCCCGCGCTTTTGCGTCCTGGCAGCATTACCGCCGCCGCCATCGAGCACGTGATCGGCACCCCACTCGCAGCCGCTGGTCCCTCGTCACCGCGCGCGCCGGGGACCTTTGCCAAGCACTACGCACCGCAGACGCCGCTCATGCTCATGGAGGCAGACCTCCTTGTCGAACTGGCGACGAGCATGATCCGGCAGGGTGACACTGTGGGTGTTCTCGCGCGCTCGGCCATGCAGCCGGTGATACCGGGTCTCGTGTGGATCGGCGCCCCCACTGACGCGAGCGCTTACGCGCACGATCTCTACGCAAGTCTGAGGGCCCTCGACACGCCTGCATGCAACGCAATTCTGGTCGAGGCGCCACCCGTCGAACCCGCGTGGGCGGCGGTGCGCGATCGCCTTGATCGCGCAGCGGCCGGGTCAGGTTCGAGCTGACGAGTCGGGAAGACGCGGCGCAGCGCCCAAAAGAAAACGGCCCGGTAACCCGGGCCGTTTCGTTTCATGCACAACGTGCGTTTCTAACCGCCGCTCGTCAATATTTCGCGCCGTTTCGAAATCATCGGCAAGAGCATGATGATGACGATTAGACCGGTGGCGATCATGAAGCCCAGACTGATCGGTCGCGTAAAGAACACCGACGGATCGCCCCGC
This sequence comes from Burkholderiales bacterium, assembly GCA_046595235.1. Taxonomy (GTDB): domain Bacteria; phylum Pseudomonadota; class Gammaproteobacteria; order Burkholderiales; family SG8-41; genus JAQGMV01. The sequence goes on from JBKJPI010000574.1 coordinate 8,724, forward strand.
GATATTAGCAATGCCCGTCGCAAGTTCTCCTCCATCAGCGGTCCCAGCACGAAGCCGAGCAGCAGGGGAGCCGGAGGGCATTCCAGCCTCAGCCAGAGGAGGCCGATGATACCGAAGATGGCCGTGAGGTAGATCTCGAAGGGGCTGTTGTTCAGGCTGTAAATGCCGATGCATGAGAAGCCCATGATCGCGGGAAACAGCACGCGGTAAGGCACCTTCAGCAGCGTGACCCACAGCCCGATCAACGGTAGATTGAGAAGCACGAGCATCGCATTGCCGACCCACATGCTGGCGATCAGCCCCCAGAAAAGCTCGGGTTTCTGCGTCATCACCTGCGGTCCCGGAGCGATGCCCTGGATCGTGAGCGCACCGAGCATCAGCGCCATCACGGCGCTGGCCGGAATGCCGAGCGTGAGCGTCGGGATGAACTTCGTCTGTGCGTCCGCGTTGTTGGCGGCTTCCGGGCCTGCCACGCCTTCGATCGCGCCCTTGCCGAAACGCGAAGGGTCCCTGGCGATCTTCTTCTCGACCATGTACGACGAGAACGATGCGATAGCGGGTCCGGTTCCGGGAAGGACGCCGAAGAACGCGCCGATACCGGTGCCACGCAAGATCGGCATCAAGGACACCTTGAGGTCCTCCGTGCTCGGCCACAAGCCCGTCACTTTGGAGGTGAAGACCTGACGCTCTTCAGGGTCACCGAGGTTCGCGATGATTTCGGAAATAGCGAAGACGCCCACGGCGAGCACCACGAAGCCAATGCCGTCGGTCAACTCCGGGAAGCCGAAGCTGAAGCGCGCCATGCCGGAGTTCACGTCGGTACCGACCACACCCAGCAGCAACCCGAGGCAGGTCATGGCGAGCGATTTCGCCATGTCACCGTGCGCGAGCACCGCGGCCGTAACCAGGCCCATCAGCATCAGCGAGAAGTACTCCGGCGCACCGAATTTAAGCGCCATTTCGGCAAGGGGCGGACCCGCGACCGCAATAAGCAGCGTGCATATCGTTCCTGCGATGAACGAGCCAATCGCCGCAATGCCGAGCGCGGGCCCGGCTCGACCCTGTCGCGCCATCTGGTAGCCATCGAAACACGTCACCACCGCGGAGGTTTCGCCGGGGAGGTTCACGAGAATCGCCGTCGTTGAGCCGCCGTACTGCGCGCCGTAGTAAATGCCGGCGAGCATGATTAGCGCGGACACTGGCGCTACGTTGAAGGTGATCGGCAGCAGCATGGCAATCGTTGCTAGCGGGCCGATACCGGGCAGCACGCCGATCAGCGTCCCAAGAAACACGCCGATGAAGCAGAACCACAGATTCTGCAGCGACAACGCGACGCTGAATCCTAAAACCAGATTGTTGAATAAGTCCATGTTATTGCCATCCTGTGATCAACGGATACGGCAGACCCAGGCCGTAGATGAAAAGGCCGACCGAGGCAGCGGTGAGACCCACTGCAAGCGCGGTTACTTCCCAGAACTTGAACTCGTTGCTCGATGCTGCGGACACATAGATCAGCACCACCATTGCCGGAAGAAAGCCGCCATGTTCCATGATGATGCCGAAAAGGACCGCCGACAGCGGCAGGATGATGAGCGCGCGTAGCGACCAGTTCCCTTTCATGGCCTCGGGCTTCAGTATCCCCTTGATGAGCTCGTAAATGCCGAAGAGACCGATGATGCCGCCGAGCACGATCGGGAAGTAACCCGGGCCCATTCGCAACGCTGTCCCCATCGGATAATCCCGGGCGATGTAAATGGACACCGCGCCGATGAAGAGGAACATGACCCCCGAGAGAAACTGCTTGTTATTGCTCAGAGGCACTTTCGCCCGGACCTCTTGGGGATCATCGGATGTCGCCTGCATTTGCAGCCTCCAGAATATAAAAATCGCAGCTATGGGGAGGGGATCATAGGTGGGGGCAATGCAACATAACCATTAGGAAAAACCCTGTACCGCGCGCCAATAAACAAGCGGGCGAGGTTTAACCTTGCCCGCAGGCGCGCTTCCCACAACGAACAGAGGGGAACCCAGGTTCCCCTCCGTAACCTCCACCTCCTTCGGCGCCCAGCGGTCGCTCTATCGCCCGAGACGGTCGCGGTTGGCCGCCGGTGCGCGCCGCTTTCAAGCCGTAGGAAGGGAGATAACAGAGGGGAACGCTTCGGGTCCCCTCTGTTACGGGACGAGCCGATCTTAAGCGGCGCTCTTACCGCTCAACGTCGCCTGCACGAGCTCCGCTACGGAACTCACGTCCATTTTTTCCATCG
>JBKJPI010000398.1:0-6941 GCA_046595235.1 Burkholderiales bacterium
CGCAATGCCCGTACCGACCTTTCGCCGGGGTGGCGTGATGGCCGCGCTGTGCGCGGCCTCTTTCTCTTACGCTGCCCAGAGCGATCCGACGGGTCCATACGCGAATCGGCCGATACGCATCGTTGTTCCTTTCGCGCCCGGCGGAAACATCGACATCACCGCGCGCACCGTGGCGCCCGGGCTTTCCGATATTCTGGGGCAGCCCGTGGTGGTGGATAACCGCGGCGGCGCGGGCGGACGCATCGGCACCGCGCTCGTTGCGAAATCGCCGCCCGATGGTTACACGCTGCTGCTCGGTGCGAGTGGAACGCTCGCGGTGCAGCCGGCGTTTCACGAAAGACCCGGGCTATCACCCGCTGCGGGACTTCGCCTTTACCTCCGCAATCTCGCTCGTGCCGATCGTGCTTGTCGTCCACCCATCGGTTCCTGCAAGAACGGTAAAGGAGTTCGTGTCACTCGCGCGCGCAAATCCCGGCACGCTCCTCATGGGCTCTGCAGGACAAGGCTCGAACACGCATCTCACCGGTGAGCTTTTTCAGTCGATGGCGAAGGTGAAGCTGCTGCACGTGCCGTTCAAAGGAAGCGGCGCCGCGCTGATCGATCTGGTCGGGGGACAGGTGCATCTCATGTTCGATCAGGTGAGCGCATCCGCTTCCCACATCAAATCGGGCAGGCTGCGTCCGATCGCGGTAACTACGCAAAAACGCTCAGTGTTTCTCCCCGACGTGCCCACGGTTGATGAATCCGGCGTCCGCGGCTTCGAGTCGTCCACGTATACGACCATCGCCGCGCCCGCGGCGACCCCGAAGGATGCGATGCAGAAGCTGCGTGAAGCCGTGGTGCGCGTCCTGGACGATCCGCGAACACGCGGTAATTTTTCGAAGCTCGGCGCGGAAGTCATTAAGGGCACACCGGAAGAATTCGCGAAGCGGCTTCAGGAAGATCTCGCGAAGTGGACCCGGGTGCGCAAAGAAACCGGCATCAGGGTCGAGTAACAATTCTGCCTGTCGTGGCGGGGAGCCACGGAACACCGTCAGCCTAGTCGGGTGAGCGCGAGCTGGCCGCGCTTCGTGATGGTGAGACAGTCTCGCTGGGCATCGCGCTGCACGAGCCCGCCCGAAAGGAGACGGGTCGCAATGGTCGAGGGCACCTCGAGCGCGCCCGCCTTGTGCGAGGCCTGGCGCAACCATGAGATATCGTGAAGAGTCAGTGCGTTATGAGATGCCATATGCCTGCGGATCCGACACGTCGCGCGGAATCGAAGAAGTCTGTGAGCGAGTCTACGCGTTTCCAAAACATCGATGGGCGATTGCTTTTCGCGCCTGAGCGGGCCGAACTTTCGGATTGGGGCGCTCCGCGCGAACCCCAAAAAAAAACCGGGCACGAGGCCCGGTTTTCATAACGAGACAAACAGGCGATCAGGCAGCCTGGATGTTGCTCGCTTGCTTCTTACCTTTGTTGCCGGCGGTCACTTCGAAGGAAACTTTCTGTCCTTCGGCGAGCGTCTTGAACCCAGGCATGTTGATGCCGGAGAAATGCGCAAAAAGGTCTTCGCCGCCTTCATCGGGAGTGATGAAGCCGAAACCTTTTGCATCGTTGAACCATTTAACTGTACCGGTAGCCATTTGTATCGTTCCTAACAAGTGAAGGGCAGAGCCCGAAAAACCGAGTCAATCTCTAAGCCCTCAAGAACGAACCACAAACAGCCGAACTTTTAGAACCCGAAACCGAACAGGGTCCGACACCATATCCCGGGCGCGCAGGACGTGTCAACAACTATCTGTCGTCAGAGCCCGACGCTTGCTACGCGTCGCGGTCACCGCCACTAACGTCCGGCGCTATACATCCGAGGGATATCGACGAGCGCCGAAGGCTTCCGTGTTATGGTGGGGCGCTTACTCGCGCGCGCATCTCCTACGCGGCGATTCCATTATCAGGCGCTCAGTCACTATCGTGTCGGGAGCGGCGTCGATTCCCGAAGGATCAAATGGCTGAAAACAACCACATCTCACGTGGGCCCGCTGATCGCACCCGTGTCGACATCAATCAGGAATGGGAATGCGAGTGGTGGAGCAAGGGCTGGGGCGTAAGCGTCGAAGATCTGAAGGCGGCTGTCGCCAATGTGGGTCCGCTCGTCACCGATCTAGACCGCTACCTGGTCGCGAACTAAGTCGAGCGCATATGCCTTGGAGCGTTTACGCCGACGCATCAGGCCGCTGGCACTGGGAAATACTCGATAGTAAAGCGGGCGAGATCGCACGTTCGGCACGCGCATTTCCGACTCGTGACGAATGCCTCTCCGACGCCAGAAAGCACGGCTTCACGGGCGAGCATCAGGGCCCCGGCGACGACGGCAGCAATGGCGAAGAATCACGTTGAATCGCCCCCACAGGTAGCGCGCCGCGTCGATACTGCCGGCCGCCGCTCGGGAAGCGAACTGAAGGCTGATTCGAACATCCAACCGGTTCTGGCTTTTCCCAGAGCCCCCTTTTGCACCCGCCGGCTTTTCCGGCTTTCCTGAAAATTGCCCCTATGAAAGCAGATCCGCAGCTGCCGTCCACCTTCAAAGACCTCGGCTTGAGCGTTGAAGTCATGCGCGTTCTCGACGAGCTCGGGTACGAAGAACCGACGCCGATCCAGTCGCACTCCATCCCCCTGCTCCTGGCCGGCCGCGACGTTCTCGGCAGCGCCGCGACCGGCACTGGAAAGACCGCGGCCTTCGCGCTGCCGTTGATCGAGCGTCTCGACCCGAAGGTTCACAAGGTGCAGAGCCTCATCCTCACACCGACGCGCGAGCTCGCGATGCAGGTCGCGGAAGCGGTGCATCGCTACGGCCGCCATCACGGCGTCACCGTGGTGCCGATCTATGGCGGACAGCCGATCCAGCGGCAGCTCATCGGGTTGAAACGCGGCGCGCAGGTGGTCGTCGGCACGCCAGGACGCCTGCTGGACCATATTCGGCGCGGCAGCCTCGAGCTCGGCAGCATTCGCTATCTCGTGCTGGATGAAGCCGACGAAATGCTGGACATGGGGTTCGCTGAAGACATCGAATCCATTCTGCAGGAGACGCCGCCTGAGCGGCAGACCGCACTCTTCTCCGCGACGTTCCCCGCGCGCGTGAACGATCTCGTGAAACGCTACATGCGTGATCCGCAGCGCATTACGATCAAGGCGGAAGTGCGGAAGACGCCGCAGGTGCGACAGGTCGCATATGTCGTTCCGCGGCCGCAAAAGCTGGAAGCGCTTGGCCGCATCCTCGATCTCGAGTCACCGACTTCAGCGATCATCTTCTGCCGCACGCGCACCGAAGTCGATGAGCTCACGGAAGCAATGGCAAGCCACGGTTACAGCCCCGAAGCCCTCCACGGCGGTTTCGCGCAGGCGCAGCGCGATCGCGTGATGGCGCGTTTTCGCGAAGGTGTGGCGGACCTCCTCATCGCGACCGACGTTGCGGCACGCGGCCTCGACATCGAGCACGTGAGCCACGTCATCAACTACGACATCCCCGAGTCGCCTGATGTTTACGTGCATCGGATCGGCCGCACAGGCCGCGCCGGTCGCGAAGGCACGGCGATCACCCTCGTTCAGCCGCGCGAGCATCGCCTGCTGAAGAACATCGAGCGCGTGGTAAAGCAGCGCATCGAACCCGGGCGTATTCCCACGATCGCCGACGTGCGCGCACGCCGCATCCAGACGCTTCAGATTACGCTGAGAGACACGCTGGTGGAAAATGCTTTCGACGCGTATCGCGTAGCCGTGCAATCGCTCGCAGAGGAATTCGATCCGCTCGATATCGCAGCCGCAGCCGCCAAGCTCGCGGCGGAAGCGACACTGGGCGATGACAGCGGGGAGCAGCAGCAGCAACCCGTCGCGCGCGCGCCCGAAGAACACCGGGAAGCGCGCCGGGAACGTAAACCTTACGAAAGCAAGCGCAAGACGATGGACGACGGCGGTGCACGCCCGCCAAAGCGACGCAGCGATGCGACGGCTCGCCTCGTGATTACGCTGGGCGAACAGCGTGGCGTTCGCCCGAAGGATATCGTCGGCGCGATTGCCAATGAAGCCGGAATACCCGGCCACTCGATCGGCTCCATTGAAATCGGGGAGAAAGAGTCGGTCGTCGAGGTGCCGGAATCCGCGGTCGACAAAGTCATCGCGGCGCTTTCACGCACAACGATCAAGGGGCAGCGCGTGAGCGCGCGGCGCGAGCGCAATTAGTCGATGCCCCTCCTGCATGTCCATCACGTCACGACCTATCGCTATCGCCAGGCTGTAGCGCTCGGCGAGCACCGGCTGATGTTCCGTCCGCGAGATAGCTGGGACCAGCGGCTGCTCGAAGCGAATCTTTCGATTTCGCCCAAGCCTACGAGCATTCGCTGGGTCCACGACGTGTTCGGCAATTGCGTGACGGTAGTGGATTTTCGCAGCCGTACAAAAGAACTGCGATTCGAAAGCAGCATCCGGCTCGATCACTCGCCGATCCTGCCCCTCGATTTTCCGATCGCGACACATGCGCAGACATATCCGTTTTCTTACGACGCTGAGGAAATGCCCGACCTCCTGCGCTCGATCGAACGACAGTATCCCGATCGTGATTACGAGCTCGATCAATGGGCGCGCCAGTTCGTGACGCAGACGGGACCCGTCGGCACCCATGACATGCTGGCTGCCATGACCCATGCGATACGCGGGAGCTTCGCATACGTCTCACGCGCCGAGATGGGCATTCAGGACCCGCTCACGACGCTGAGGCTGCGCAGCGGAAGCTGCCGGGACTTTGCGATCCTCATGATCGAAGCGGTGCGTTCGCTCGGTCTTGCGGCGCGCTTCGTTTCCGGCTACCTGCACGTTCCAGTCCGCGCAACGAAACGTTATGAAGGCGGGGGCTCGACGCATGCATGGGTCCAGGTTTACATTCCCGGTGCCGGATGGATGGAGTTCGATCCCACGAATGGTGGCATCGGCAATCGGGACCTCATCCGCGTCGCCGTCGCCCGCGACCCCATCCAGGCGGTGCCGATCTGGGGCACGTGGCGGGGCTTCCCCTCGGACAGCGATGGCCTCACGGTCGAAGTACGAATTACGCGCGAATCATCTACCAAAGCGGCCGCAGTGGTTTGACGCCGCAAAGAGAGTACAACCATGAAAATCAAAGCAGGATTTCAGATCGCCTACGACTGCCCGAAGCCCACGCCGATGCTGCTGGTTTTGAGCGTCCATCCTTCACGCACCCCCGACCTTCTCACGTCCCAGCGCCTGGCCTTCGACCGCGACATTACTCAGTCCGATTACGTCGACGGCTTCGGTAACGTCTGCACGCGGATTACGGCCCCTGCCGGCCTTACGACGATCAGCACTGATTTTCTGATCGCGGATTCGGGTCTGCCGGACGTCCTTACCCCGGATGCGCGTCAGCATCCGGTAGAAGAGCTTCCCGAAGATGCGCTCGTCTACCTCCTCGGCAGCCGCTACTGCGAGACCGATCGTCTCGGCGACGCCGCGTGGTCACTGTTCGCGAAGACCGAGCCCGGCTGGGCGCGTGTCCAGGCGATCTGCGACTACGTGAACCAGTGGATCACGTTCGGATACCACTTCGCACGTTCGGACCGCTCGGCGTGGGACAGCTACCTCGAGCGCAAAGGTGTCTGCCGCGATTACGCGCACCTCGCGATTACGATGTGCCGCTGCATGAACATCCCCGCGCGTTACTGCACCGGATACCTCGGCGACATCGGCGTGCCGCGCGTGGATCCCATGGATTTCAGCGCGTGGTTCGAGGTTTACCTCGGCGGGGCGTGGCATACCTTCGACGCGCGTAACAACAAGCCGCGCATCGGCAGGATCCTCGTTGCGCGTGGGCGCGACGCCACGGATGTGGCGATCTCGACGACATTCGGCGCCACACGACTTGCACGCTTCGAGATCTTCACCGATGAAGTGGTGCCTGAACACGCTTAAGACACTCACTGGCGCGTCGCTGTTAAAGGTGGATTCCGGATCCAGTCCGGAATGACGACGCAGCCGAAGGAAGGGAGGTAACGGAGGGGAACCTTCGGTGCCCCTCTGTTCGTATGAGGGCTGCGCTGCCGAAGGCCACTGCCGCGAGTCCGCGGCGCGCAGCGCTACTCCATGTGGCTCACGTGCGCAGCCACGATGCGCCAGCCTTCGGGCATGCGCACCCACGCCTGGCTCTGCCGCCCCAGCCGGCCGCCGCGCGTGAACTCGATATTGGTCGTGGCATAGTCGCGGCCGTAGGTCGTCACGACGCGCCTGATCTCATCGCGCCCAACGCCGGCGGGGTTACGCGCGCTGCGAAAGCCCGCAATCGCCTTGTGCCCGTACAAATTCTCGCCGGCGCCATATCGCAACGTGAGATCGTCATCCCAGAAGAGCTCGTTCAGCACCGCGACATCGTTTGCAATGATCGCCTCCTGATACCGCTGGAAGCTCTCGTTCACTTCGGCAAGAACGCGTGCATCGTTGATTTTCATGGAATTAACCCTTTGTCATGACGCTGATGCGAGTTGGAAACCTTGCCAATGATGCGCGCAGCGAGCATACTCGACGGTCGATCCGCTGTCCGTCCTTCCCACCGCTTTTGCGGGTGCGCTTGGCTCACCTTCCCGGTCGTCATAGAGCGCCTGCCCGCTTCGGGTAACGACGCTCTGCAAGTAATCGTTCATATTATGCGGGCCGGGCTTGATACGCCCCGATCCGCCGTGGGGAATGCGCATGGCAAAAGAAGAGATGGTCGAGCTGGAAGGCGTCGTTAACGAGGTGCTTCCGAATACGATTTTTCGCGTAACGCTCGGTAACGGTCATGAAGTAACTGCGTACGCCTCCGGCAAGATGCGTAAACACCGGATCCGCATTCTCGCCGGTGACAAGGTCACGCTCGAGATGTCGCCTTACGACATGACGAAAGGCCGCATCTCCTTCCG